>JAHQWZ010000009.1 GCA_029856425.1 Candidatus Thorarchaeota archaeon | reverse complement strand
CGTGAACTCCGAAGCATAGACCCCGATTAGCCAAGCATCATTTTCAAAATTGCCATCCGAGTGACCACGCCACTATATACCTGGTCGAAATACTTTGCATGTGGAGTTTTGTCGATTTCTGGAGAGAGTTCATCCACGCGAGGAAGAGGATGCAGAACAATTGTATCCTCGCGCATTAGTTTGAGATCATCTGCTGTGATTCGGAATTTGCCTCTCACCTCATCATACTCATTCACATCTGGAAAACGCTCCTTCTGGATTCGAGTCATATAGACAACGTCTACCTCACTAATGGCATCTTCAACAGAGTCTACTTCTTTGACCTGAATGCCCGACTTTTTCATTTCATCAATGATTGCGGGTTTCATTCTCAGAGTGGGGGGAGCTGCAAGCTTCACATTGACATCATAATATGAGAGAGCGATGCCAAGGGAATGAACGGTTCTTCCATATCTCAAGTCACCGCAGAGCGAAATTGAGAGCCCATCTATTTTACCCTTCATCTTCTTGATGGAATAGAGGTCAAGAAGAGCTTGTGTTGGATGTTCCTCAGAACCACTTCCTGCATTGATGATGGGGACGCTGGAGAACTCCGCAGCAACCCTTGCTGACCCATCTAGGGGATGACGTATCACGATGACGTCCGCATATCTTTCAACCGTGCGGATAGTGTCAGCAAGAGTTTCGCCTTTTCCTCCTGCTGATGAAGAGATGACATCTGCGAATCCAAGAACACGCCCACCTAGTCTAATCATGGCGCTTTCAAAGGAAAGACGAGTTCTAGTTGAAGGCTCAAAGAAAAGAGTCGCCATAATCTTGTTGCCAAGCTCGTTTGATCTGTTCACGGCAACTGTTTCCATTCCCTCTGCAGTTTTGAGAATCAGGTCTATTGTTTCCCTATCCAAATCATGGATGCTGATCAGGTTGTGCAATCTTTTCATTGGATTCCGCTCCAGCCTTTGAGCGGATGAGCAATTGCTGTCGTACTTTAAGCTTTCCAGAGAGCAATCCGCCCTCTTCGGTTGGCGCGCATACCTACTTGGAAGCATTCCTGCCATACTTACGAGGAATCTCAATCTGCCTCATTTTGAGACCGGCCTCATCAATTAATTGAGTGGCCAAAGTATCTTCATAGTCTTCAATATACACGATTTCTTTGATTCCTGCGTTAATCAGAATCTTTGTGCAAATGCTACAGGGTCTTGTTGTACAAAACATCATGGCACCATTCACACTCACACCATGATACGCAGCTTGGATGACTGCATTCTGTTCAGCATGAAGCCCACGGCATAGTTCGTGTCGTTCACCCGGACTGACACCAAGCTCTTCACGCATACAGCCAACCTCCTCACAATGCCGTAAACCCTTCGGCGCTCCGTTATACCCAGTGCTGAGGATTTGCGATTCTTTTACGATTACAGCTCCCACTTGATTCCTTAGGCAAGTGCTTCTCGATGATACCAAGTCTGCAATCTCGCAGAAGTAGACGTCCTTGCTCTTCCTTGCCAATATCAGAACAGCTCCTTGGTTCTTGGGCAGAGCGTTTGCTCTTAAGAAGGTCTTTGTTGGTTCCATCAGTCTGCCGCGGAATGGGAAAGGTAAAAAGAACAGCCCTCTAGTGAGCGCGTGTCTTCGGAATTAAGGAGAAACCCGCAGTCATGAGAAAACGCGATGGAATGGTCATTGTCTGGCCTGCATACTTGGACTCTAACCTAAGTAGAGCACAGGGACGCAGGGTTCCAAAAAACCTTGGCGCACCTGAAGTTACAGTTGAAATCCTAAAGAAAGCAGCAGAATCTGCAGGATTCGATTATGATCTGGAACCAGACAAGAAATATCCTCGAAATTGGAGTGCTGCGAGCGGTTACCTCGTCTTGGGGAACCCTGAGGGACATAAGAAGAAGCGGCTGTTGCTTATGTTAGCCAAGGGTGTGAGACGCTTAGTTGCACAACGCGAGTCCGCGAAACTAGAAGCGGAGAGAAAGAAGACCAAGAAGAAAAGAAAGGGCACGAAGAGATAGTACTGAGAATTTGAGGGATTCTAGTGAAGCGACTTGGGAAGGTGATACATGTTTCCAAACGAGGGTCTCTTATTCTTAGAACTGATAAGACTCCTGCCATGGGTGAACGTTCTGTCGTGGTGAATAAGAAGGCAGAAAAGATCGGAACTATTGTTGACGTCTTTGGACCTGTGAAAGCACCATATGTCGCTGTTCGTCCTTTAGATAAGAAGAGCGCCGAGAAGCTTGTGGGTCAGATTCTGTACCTCTACAAACGGCGTTGACTCTGTACACATCTGTACATTAATTGTCGAAAATGTGGAGCCTCTTCCGAAATCTAAATATCAATCCTTGTAGAATGTCTGGTGTTGCCATGTGTTAGCCAAAGGTCATCCCAATGAACGATGAAAAGGATCCAATTCTCGGTGCTCTAAGAGTGGCAGGAGAGAGTGGTCTTCTCGTCAAAGAACTAGCGACTAGCCTTGGTATAAAACCAAATAAATTGACCAAAAAAATCGAGCAACTTGTGTCAAAGGGGCTAATCAAAGTGCAGAAACTAGAACAGAAAGAAGAAAAATACGTACTGAGAGAGAACTTAAGCGATGAGGCTGACCATGGTCGTTTGTCTGATATGGACGGGTGCCCCTGTTTTCATTGTCTGAGAATTAGTAGATGTGGTGTTAGACAGCCTGACTCGCCTGTTAGTTGTAGGGAAATCGAAGAATGGATGATAAGCACTGCGGCGAATTAGTCCCCTATTTCATCATCTGGTTGTCCTATCGGTCCTATTGCCAACAAATAGATCTCCGCACTGGTCGTACGTGATGCCGCAGGCTTCACCAGTTTAACGGAGTGATACTTCTTCTTAGTTGCGTGAAGGAAATCTTCGAAACCACTTCCTTGGAATACCTTAGTGAGCACCTTTCCTTTTTCATCTAACAGTTTCAATCCTATATCTAGAGTGCCCTCTGCTAGCGAGAGTTGTCTAACAACATCCAGTTCCCAGTTTCCAGAAACCTTCGGAGCACAGTCTGATATGACCAAACCAACAGGTCCTCGAGTTGCAGCTCTAATACGGTCCAGTATACCAGAGTCCAAGATGTCCCCCTGGATGAAAGTGACTCTTTCAATCGGACTCATGGGATTGAGGTCAACGGCAACTATCTCTATACCACTGTCCATCTCTCTAAGGACTTGAGTCCATCCACCCGGACTACTGCAGAGTTCAACTACTGTGTTAATGCCGCTAAGCAGTTTGTATTTCGCTGCAATTTGTCTTAGTTTGTACGCACTTCTGGCTCTGTATCCATGAGCTTTTGCAGACTTGTAATAGTGCTCCTTTGTCCGGGGTTTCTTTGGTTTAGGCATTTCTATTTCGCCCCCGCAAGGTTGGTTACTATCTCAGTTACCTGTCCAACTTTAGCGTTCGTTCGTATAGCTGTCGGTTTGAAATGGGTTCGCTCTGCAAGATGCCCAGATTCTCTGATAGTAGAGATAATCTCAGTGAGTTTCGGTGGGACTAGACCATGCAGGTCACAGAGTGCATGGATATCAATGAACGGATGAGTATCTAAGGCACTCTCATCAATCATTATTTTCATCAATCGTATGACTCGTTTATCAAACACATCCTCCATTTCTGGAGCAATCCGTTCTGCAGCACTCAGGATGCTAGGATCATAGAGATTTCCAATCCAGAGCGGTCCTGCAGTGCCAATCTTTCCAGAGCACCCATCTTTCTGATGCTCGATTTTACTATATTCCTGTCTAGTTCTCAAGGGTATGACTTCAGCATGCATGCATTCCGGACAGTACATGACTAGTCCCATGTCATCTACCTGACGATTAGCCTCATTTCGATCCGCCTTGACCCGGAGCCAAATCCTAACATAATGATCTGTGCTTAGCACCGCAAGTGGTGCGATTGAGTAGTCATTTGCTCCTGCAACTGTGAATGTATGCCCAATCACAAGCCTCACAGCGAGCTCATGTGAAAATGGTGTCCTAATCGAGAGTCCCCCGTATTTCCTGAGAGATACCCTGGGATAGACGCCATAGAGCGCAGCCATATCAGTAGCAGTAAGGGCAAGGAGACCCCCTTTAGGACTCATTGATTGGATTGAGGCATTCAAGTATGGAGCAGGTGTGCCAAAGGGGTCAACATCCACATAATCAAACCTCTTTGCCCTGGACTCTGTCAATAGAAGCACCTTGGCATCTCCCTGTTTTGCCCGAGCTCTATCAGATAGCTCCAAATGTTGGATGTTCTTATTGATGGTTTCAATGGCATTTGGATTTGCATCGAACATCACAGCATCGAATGTTCCTTCACACTCAATCAGATAGCGGAGTGTTCTAACGCCGCATCCTGCTAGCGGCTCACATATCAGCTCTATCGCATCTTCTTCGAGATATGCAGAAAGAAAGAGGACAGAAAAGTCACGATTGAGGCGCATACGTGGATTCATGAAAACTGGCATGTCAGCTGTGGGTTGTTTCTTGTTTTCAGTGTAGTAATCAACATCTGCGCTGACGAAGGTGATTCTCCCTTCTGTGTACTCTTTCTCTACTATCATGGCCGCGAGGGAATCGTTTGGTGTGCTTAAGAATGATGAGCATCATGACAAAGACCACTACGCAACCTCTAAGAGGGAGTCATATCGTGAAATGATAACTGGCGGCAAGGCTAGTTAGTAATTACTACGGTGATATCTTTGGTAACCAAAATCATGATTCAGACAAACAAGGGCGACATCGTTGCAGAGTTCTGGTCAGATGATGCTATCAATACGGTCAAGAACTTCGTCACACTTGCCCAAGATGGTTATTATGATGGTCTAACTTTCCATCGTGTTGTACCCGACTTCGTAATTCAAGGCGGAGACCCAACGGGAACAGGGTCGGGCGGTCCGGGGTATAGAATCCCCTGTGAAACAAGTGGGAACAGACAGAAGCATCGAGATGGAGCATTCTCAATGGCTCATGCAGGGCGTGATACAGGCGGATCTCAGTTCTTCATAGTCCTGAATGGGAACAACTGCAAGCATCTCGATGGAAAACACACAGTGTTCGGTCAGACAACAGAGGGCTTTGATGTAGTCAAGCAGATCAGACAAGGTGACAGGATGTTAAAGGTCGAGGTTCTAGAACTTGACTCTACAATTGAGCATCATCAACTTCGAAAACTCTAGTCTTTTGAAATGCGATTAGGGGAGAGTCTATATACGGGACATCTTACGGAACAAAAGGAGCACACAAAATGTCGGCCCCATTATTCCTCGGAACAAGTATTGCATCAGGTCTGCTATCCATATTTGTAGCACTCTTCATTTACTATCAGGTCAAGAATTCAGACCAAGGCAGCGAGAAAATGCGCGAAGTCAGTGCGTTAGTCGAAGAAGGCGCATACTCTTTCATTAAGGTACAATATAGAATCCTTGCAATCTTCACACTTATTCTTGCACTATTGATCGCACTCCTCTTTGTGGATTTTGGCATTCAAATTGCTATCTCCTATGTTCTTGGCTCCGGGGCAAGTATGGCTGCAGGATATGTTGGAATAGTCGTAGCCACCAAGGCCAACCGTAGGACTGCCGCAGCTGCAGAATCTGGCGGGCTTGGACCTGCCTTCAAAGTTGCGTTCAGAGCTGGATCAGTCATGGGATTGATGATTGCTGGAATCGCACTTGTTGGACTAGGGATGCTCTATCTGCTCTGGAACATTATTGTTCCTGTGGAGGTCTTTGAGTCCTTAGGTCTGGAGCCTGCTGTTGGGCTCTGGGAGATTATTACAGGCTTCTCGTTTGGTGCCAGCACAGTAGCACTCTTTGCCAAAGCTGGTGGCGGCATATACACAAAGACAGCTGACCTATCAGCAGATCTCGTTGGAAAGATTGAACATCACATTCCTGAGGATGACCCAAGGAATCCCGCCGCTGTTGCTGATGCAGTGGGTGATAACGTGGGTGATGTAGCTGGAACAGGAGCAGACCTGTACGACAGTAACGTGGCTGCTATCCTTGCAGCAGCTATTCTTGGTGCTGGCATTGATCTGCATCTTGATGGTGTTCAGTTATTTGGACTTCTACCCCTCATGATCGCTGCCCTTGGGACCATTGCTTCAGTACTGGGAGTCTTCTTGGTCAGAGCGAAACCCGACCAAAATCCAGGACCTGCATTGAATCGGGGAACCTACATCACGACGCTTCTATTTGGTATTTTTACAGTGGTAATGGTAGTGCTTCTTCAGCTTGACATCGCAATCGCTCTAGCGGCAATTGTTGGGCTTCTTGCTGGAGTATTCATTGGCTTCACAAGTGATGTGTTCACTAGCGATCGTGGTCTGGGAGGCTTTCAGCCTGTTCAGAAAATGGTCGATTCTGCCGATAAGAGTTCTGCGAATCTTATACTCTCAGGCTACGCATACGGATTGTTGAGTGCAGTGCCATCAGTCGTTGGTATTGGTGTGACTATGGTGGTATCATTCCTACTCGGTTCAGGAGCCACGACACTAGGTCCAGTAATGTGGGAGAATGGAATATACTGTGTAGCTATTGCTGCCGTTGGCTTATTGTCAACAAATGGGATGATCATGAGTTCAGATGCATATGGTCCAATTGTGGATAATGCACGAGGGGTCATTGAACAGGCTCAAGCACCTGAGGAAGCAATCATAGTCTGCGACAAACTAGATGCCAGCGGTAACACAGCAAAGGCGATCACCAAGGGTTTCGCTATTGGTGCATCAGCAGTGTCAGTGCTTGCCCTCTTTGCAGCGTTTCTGGAATCTACGGATACCCTGCGGATTCCTGGTGTAGTGGCTATAACCGACGTGAATCTTGCAGCACCTGTGGTGTTGGCTGGAGCTCTGATTGGCGCATTAGTTCCGGTGACTTTCTCAGCAATATTGATTCTCGGCGTGGAGCGGAACTCTGAGCGGATGATTACAGAGATACGCAGACAGTTCAGAGATGACCCCGGTATCTTGGAAGGCACTTCCAAGCCTGACTATGATGCATGTATTGCCATTGCAACTTCCGGAGCGATAAAAGAGCTGATGCCTGGTACATTGATTGTCATACTGGTCACACTCGCAACGGGAGCTTTTCTTGGTCTAGAAGCGCTTGCAGGATATTTGGGAGGTGCAGTACTGTCTGGGCTGATAATGGCACTCCTGATGGACAATGCTGGAGGGGCTTGGGACAATACCAAGAAGATCATAGAGTCCCCTGAATACACAAAATACGAGAAAGGAACCGAAGATTGGCATAGAGTTCATGATATTAGTGTAACAGGAGATATGGTTGGGGACCCATTCAAGGACACTGCAGGACCATCAATCAATACGCTACTAGTCGTGATAACTCTAACAGCAACTCTTTTCCTCCCGGTGATTGCAGCGGCAAATGCATGGTTCTCGAGTCTATTTGGATGAGGTGAGTCTGGAGAAATGCGGTTTGGATCAGTCGCCATAGAGTTTCTGCCAGCTGTCCAGCGGATTGTGGCAGACGGTGTTCCAGACTTTTCTCGCATTAATTTAGTGGATATTGTCAGGGACGTTATGGAAATCGAGCATATTGAAGTGATTGAGATCACTATGGAGATGGAGCACATGGTGCCCGGTTCGATTACCCCTGAGGTCATCTCCCAACTCGCTGATTTGAAGGACGAGATTGGACACTCCTACACAGTCCATCTCCCTCTCTGGTCAATCGAGCTAGCCACCTTCAACGATTTCGTCAGGTCAGGCAGTGTCGAGAGTGTCTGCCACTCAATCAAAATGGCAGAGCCCCTCGAGCCAGATGCCTATGTCTTACATGCAACTGGTGCACTTGCTGCGGAGTATACTCGGAACAACTACTCAGAGATCATGAACCTCCTTGTCTGCGGATATATGACCTCGTTCGCGATGAAGAGCGTGGAAGAGATCATGAGTAAGACAGAGATAGACCCACGAAAACTAGCACTAGAGAATGTCGAATTCCCCTTTGATTTCACACGCGACATAGTGGATGAACATGGCACTGGCATATGTTTCGATACAGGACACCTGCTCACGAAGCAGTCTGGAGATGAGTCAATTATCGACTTCTATAGGAAGCATCGCGATAGAATCGTCGAAGTTCATCTCAACGATGGTATCGACACACGGACCCCAGGCAAGTACGAGGACCATCTCGCCATCGGGAAAGGTGAACTACCTGTCCGAGACTTCCTACTTGAGCTGAAGAAAGATGGCTTCAAAGGCCCTCTCATATTCGAGTTGACCACTGAGGAGGTTATAGAATCTCTTGATGAAATCAGGAAGGTTGTCCCAGAGGTTCTAGGTGGACTCTAAAGACTTCCTGATACTATCGTTATTGCCAGCGTACATAACGTTTTTATCCGGACCCATATGCAGACTAAAGCGCGGGCCCGTGGCATAGCCTGGTTATTGCGCCGCTCTGATAAGGCGGATGTCGGGTGTTCAAAAGTCGCGGTACATGAGCTATCACGACGGAATATCACCCCGGGCCCACCATCTTGCTTCTCCTGCTTACAATTATGACTCCCTATCTCTTATCTGCTCAATGAATGCATCCATCTGTATATATCAAGCCTGACTAGGGAATCGTCTTGGGTACGCCTGTGGAATTCTATAGGACTTATTTCTCCGGTAGTATCCGAAAACAGAAGACCAGACCTTCTCAGATCTATTCTTACATTCAGTTCTTGCTCGAAGAAATCCCTGATTCTCTTTCTATCACGGTAGCTTCTTATCCACAGGTTCGTGATGAATCTCTCAAGCTCTTCTTTGGTTATATCATAACCCATTGCTTCTGGAGGATTCATAGGAATCCCTAGACTGCCAACATTCAGACCTGCCCACATACTCCTCAGTAATTGAATTCCTTTCGTCTGGTCATCACTCAAGGTTTGAAGCTCAGCAATAGCTTTCTTCTGACGAAGAAGCTCCTTTTGAACAAGGGCATGTCTTCGGACCCTTTTCTCATCAGCAGGACTTTCAGGATTGATTGTAGCAAGTTGTTGGGCATACGTAAGGACGGATTCGTAGGAAACGGATGCTGTTTCAATGGGCTTTTTGTTGTTGAATTTGACCATCAAACTGGCAAGATTCATACATCCCTGGGAAGCGTCTACTGCAGCTGGAGCATAAATCGAATCGAATTCCTCTATATCGGGCATTTGCCGTTCGCTTTGTCGATACAACCACTCGGGACTCTTGGGAGGCTCAGATCCTGCTATCCACGACCATCCTGCATCAATACATCTTCTTAGAAGGCGGGGTTTCCCCCAGTTCGTGTCCATCGAGAAGAGCACGTAGTTTGGATACATTACCTCACAACATGAGATAAGGAAGGCGCTTTGTTTCCATCTGCTCAATGCCTTCAGCTGCTTCCCGAGCAAATCTTCTAAGAATTCTAATTCCATGTTCTATGTCCCCCAGTATTGCATGGATGGTGCAAGAAAATCACTCGTTTACTCTTAAACCTACTTCGCTGTCTACCTATCTAGCAAATCTATTCATTTACCTATTGGCACTTGACTCCGAGCAAGTCGCGCTAACAGTCAGTCTTTAATTGCGAGTACTATTCCCAGGATCTTGGTGTCACCTATTGGCTGAGATGAGCAACAAAATCGTGACAAGCATTGAAGAGGTAGACGACCCCATGGCTCGAGAGCGACTTGAGAGGCTGATTGAGGAGCCCCATGTCCTAGGCGTCATGTTGTGGGGCAGTCGTGCAACTGGTTTCGGTGCACCCGGAACTGACTGGGACGCATTAGTCTATGTCACAGACGACTACTATGAACGCTTAGAACTGAAGGACACAATCTGGCTCGAGTTTGACGAAACCGTGGAGCCTAGGAGATTGGTCATTGACTTCTCTCCAATCTCAGATGCATGGTTCAGACAGCAAATCGAATCTCCTCTTGATATTGACCACTCACCATATGCTGAGGGTATTGTGATCCATGACCCCTCAGGCAAGCTGGAGGAGTGGAGACAGAAGCTCGCTAGATATCCCAAGGAGGAGCATGTAGACCGTCTGAAGAACAAATTTGCATTGGCTATTGGTTCCTATGGAGCTGCTCGAATTGACAATGACCGCGGTTTTATCCATGACTCCAAGCTGAACCTGTATCGTTCGATCGTTGCTGCTGTCAATCTATGGTTCACTATAAAGAAATCATGGACGCCGCCATTGAAGTGGTGGACTCCACACGCTAAGAAACTGGGAATGAGTGACGAAACTTATTCGCTATTCTGTGACGCACTGGACAACCCATCGGTCGAAACCGTGGGTGCTATCTTGAAACATCTAAGAGAGATGATTCTAGCTGATGGTTACGAGTTTCCAAACGACTTCATTACTGCATTCCTGGAAACCATCCACGTTGATGGCCGCCCCGGACAGATTCGACATAGCTACATGTAGAATTGGAAAGGACTATCGCTTAATTACGGTCTTGCCTTCGAGAATCACCATCTCGACTGATTCAGGATTTTGAAGGCGCGAGATATTCTTCAATGGATCTAAACCACTCTCCAAGACAAGCAAATCAGCAGACTTGCCAATCTCAATGGTCCCGACATACTTGTCGATGCTCAGGGCTTTTGCAGCGTTCTTCGTGCCGGCCACTATTGCGCCCATCTCGCTCATACCGCCAAGACGAACCATGAGCTCCATCTCTTCCATGGAGGAAGGGCCAAACGGGGTGTATGGCATTCCTGAGTCAGTCCCCAGTACAATCTCAAGACCTGCCTCAACGGAACTCCTGAAGCCTCCTTCGATGAGCGGAAACAACTCCTTCTCCTTCCTAATCATGTATTCAGGAAGCTCACCCTCATCATGATGCTGTAGGGACTCGTAATATGTGGTGAGTGTAGGCATGAATTGAGTACCATGTTTCTTAGCCAGGTTGATGGTCTTCTCTGTCATCGGATGTCCATGAACAATAACATCTACTCCGGCTAGTATTGTGTTGATTCCACCAGGCTCCCCATATGAATGAGCATGTGTCTTCTTTCCAAGTTTGTGTGTTTCTTCTACAGCAGCCTGCAGTTCATCTTGATTGAACTGTGTCGTAAAGCTCTCAGTACCCTCAGATGAGATCGCACCTGTGGCTGCTAGCTTGATGAAATCGGCACCTCGACCAAGCTCTTCCCGTGTGGCTCTTCTCACATCATCGGGTCCATTGGCCTCATTACTCCCGCTATATGACCCTCTACCTGCGGAAATGGTGATCATTCTACCACAGACTAGGAAGCGCGGCCCTTTCACATAGCCATTTCTTATTGCATTCTTGACTGCAAATGGCACGTCGCTACGTCCTGCTGCGTCTCCTGCTGTTGTAACCCCGGCATTCAACAATTGCTCGGTGAATTTGGCCCCACGAATAGCTAGGTACTCGTCAGAGTGTTTCTTGATTTCAGCTGGATCTGGATTGGTTCCATCATGACATACATGAACATGGGTGTCGATTATTCCTGGCATGACAACACGGTCGGAGAAGTCAAGGACCTCAAATCCGGAACCTGAGGCTACTTGAGAACCAACTTCCGCAATCTTGTTCTCTTGAATAAGAATGGACACATCACTTGCTGTTGTTCCATCGCCGATTATTACAGTTCCTGCCTTCAGGATAATCCCTCTCATCGACACATCTCTCCGCAGCTCATCATCAGCAAAAGGAGGTATTAGCACTTTCTAAGTCTGCCAATTTTCCTATTGCTAAAGACTCATGTGCTCCGCCGCGAGAGTAGATTCAGCGAGGCTGAATGGTGTCACATGAAAATCAGGGCAAGGGTAGCTTTGAGTCAATATCAAAGCGCCTTGAGAATGCCTTTGAGAAGAAGGCTGATGAACCATTAGCAAATGGTACTCTAAATGAGATATCTGACAGCAGCTTCATGGAGGCATTGAGAAAGCCCACCACTGCAATCATCGAGTTCTATACTACCACATGCCCTTACTGTAGACAGCTCACTCCTATTCTAGATGATCTCGCGAGTCACTACAAATCCAAGGTGTACTTTGCCAAAATCAATATTGATACTGTAGAAGAAGCAGCTGAATCCTTTGATGTGACTAGTGTGCCGCTTTTGATGGCATTCAAAAAGGGTCTGCCTGTTTCCAAGATGGAAGGTCTGAGGGACATCAATGAATTGGATGGCTGGATTGACAGCATTCACAAAGGTTTCAGACCAATGATTTTGGAGTCAGGTCTGGTCACGAGAATCACTCTAGGTGACCTGTCGTAAAAGGCTAGAGTATCAGTTTGAAGACGTATTCGGCTTCCTGTATGTTCTTGTATGATTCCAAAGTCATTGACAGGCCAAACTTTTGCAGAAACTTAATCATGGGTAGATTCTCCGGATGCACAAAGGCAATGAAAGCCTTCACCCCTTTGCTCTTTGCAATTCGCATCAGGTGAGAAAGTAGGAAGGTGCCAATGCCTTTCTTTTGGTAGTGATCTTGTATGAGAATTGCGAACTCAGCCTCATTCTTATGCCAGTCGAGGAGATACCGTCCTGCACCAATTATCTTCTCAGTGGTACCTTCATCGTCACAACAGATTGTTGCCACAATGCTGATGTCTCTGGACTGATCCACATTGTAGAAGTCCTGTAAGGTTTGCCTACGAAGGCTCTCTAGAGGTGTGAGGAATCTGAAAAATATTGACTCTTCACTCAGACCATAGAACA
This sequence comes from Candidatus Thorarchaeota archaeon, assembly GCA_029856425.1. Classification (GTDB taxonomy): domain Archaea; phylum Asgardarchaeota; class Thorarchaeia; order Thorarchaeales; family Thorarchaeaceae; genus SMTZ1-83. Next base: position 5,383 of record JAHQWZ010000009.1, on the reverse strand, counting down.
ACTCCTTGATTCTATCAGTATCATCAGGTCTGATTAATCGGAACCGGACATCAATCTCCCCGTCTGGACCTTCAAACCTTTCATGTGCTTCATATTCCAGGGGGAAGTATGTGCCTTTGACCTGAAACGGAATTTGATCTGAGAACACATAACGCATCTCCTTCCCCGCCTCAAGCAAGTCGTTCCGGAACTTGGGATGCGCAATAGCAATCAATGACAGCACACGCTCTCGGATGGTCCTTCCTCTGAGAGTTGCCTGACCATACTCAGTGATGACAACTTCTACATCTCCACGAGTTGTCACTACTCCTGCACCTTCGCTTAGACGTGGCACAATCCTTGATACAGTCCCATCTAACGCTGTGGATGTCATGCAGATTATTGCTTTTCCACCAGGAGACATGGATGCACCCCTAATGAAATCCACCTGCCCACCGATGCCACTGTAGAACCTGTGCCCTATAGAGTCGGAGCATACCTGTCCGGTGAGGTCCACTTCCAAGGCTGAGTTGATTGCCACCATCTTGTGGTTTTGAGCTATGATAGATGGATTGTTAACATACGAAGTTTCTCGAAACTCAAACATCGGGTTATTATCAATATAGTCGTAGAGCTTTTTCGTGCCCATTGCGAAGCTCGTAGTAATTTTGCCTCTGTTAATGCTCTTCTTCCTGTTTGTCACAATCCCACTTTCAACTAGGTCGATGATACTATCTCCAAATCTCTCTGTGTGAATCCCTAGGTCCTTCACGTCTGATTCCATCAAGTGCCTAACGACGGAATTCTGAAGCTTTCCAATCCCAAGCTCTATTGTTGACTCGTTCTCAATTAACCTCGCCACATAACTACCAATGAGATCGCTCTTCTCGTCAGTTCTCTCGGATTGGTACTCCCTTAGTGGTTCATTATGACATACGAGGTGGTCAATATCCCGAATATGAAAGAAAGAGTCCCCATGTGTAACTGGCATATTCTCATTGACCTGTGCAATCACAAGGTCTGCGTGTTCAGCAGCTGATTTTGTGATATCGACTGAGATACCTAGGGAGCAGTATCCATGCTCGTCAGGAGGACTGACTTGAATCAGAGCGACATCCAATGGTAACCTTCTCGAACTGAAGAACATTGGAATGTCCGAAAGATGAGTTGGTGTATAGTCTGCTCGCCCCTCGTATACTGCAGATCGTATATTGTCGGAAACAAAGAAAGTATTGTGCCTGAACTGCTCCTGAAAGTGTGGGTCGGCAGAGGGTGTGTCACCGAGAGTAATCATATGGATTATCTCGTTGTCTGCCATCTTTTGTGCGTTCTTTGCCAGCTCCTGCATGAGATGGAATGGCACTCCACAGCCAGTTCCAAGAAAGATACGAGTACCTCGCTTAATCTTCCTTATAGCTTGGTCTGCTGACAATATCTTACCCTTGTACTTGTCAGTCCATTCCTCGTTGGCCATCCATCTCTCCTCTGGATTGCTAGATTCAAGGTCTTATGGACCATATAGAGATTTCCAACAGACAAACGGGATTAGAGCTTGAGTTTGAAAGTGTACTCATCATCTTGGATGCTCAGATGGCTCTCAACTACCTTTCCTGTCTTATGCAGAAATCTAATCATTGGTTGATTTCTTGGATGCACAAATGCGACAAAAGCCTCCACACCCTTACTCTTTGCAATCCGCATTAGGTGAGAGAGCATGAAACTTCCGATTCCCATTCCCTGATACTCGTCTCGAACAAGAAGGGCAAACTCCGCCTCATTTGTGCTTCTGTTGAGCAGGTATCTCCCTGCGCCTATGATTCTTTCAGACTCACTCTCGCCTCTTGGCCTGATAACTGCTACAATAGATACGTCTCGGTCGGCATCTACGTCATAGAAGTCTTGCAACGTGCGTCTGGGTAGGCTCTTTAGAGGCGTCAGGAACCTGAAATATATACTCTCTTCTGAGAGCCCATAAAACAAATCCTTGATTCTGTCTGAATCGTCTGGTCGGGCGAGTCTAAAGTGGACTGTAACAGTCCCCTCCACACCTTTGAATGTCTCTTGGTATTCATATTCTGTTGGGAAGTAGGTTCCTTTGACCTGAAAGGGTACTTGATCCTCGAAGACATAATGCATTTTCTTTGCAGCCTCAAGCAGCTCGTTCCTGAAGTCAGGATGTGCAACAGCAATTAGTGATAGGACTCGTTCTCTAATGGTCTTTCCATGTAGTATTGCTAGACCATACTCGGTTATCACCACATCGACATCGCCACGTGTTGTCACTACTCCGGCCCCCTCACTCAACCGGGGCACAATCCGCGAAACTTTGCCGTCCATGGCTGTTGACTGCATGCAGATGATGGCTTTCCCACCTGGTGACCTTGATGCGCCACGGATGAAGTCTACCTGACCGCCAATCCCACTGTAGAACTTGTGGCCAATCGAGTCCGCACACACTTGGCCAGTCAGATCAATCTCAAGAGCCGAGTTGATGGCTATCATCTTCTTGTTCTGGCCTATGACATATGGGTCGTTTACATAGGCTGTGTCATGAAAGTGAAACATCGGGTTATTGTCAATGTATTCGTAGAGTTTCTTGGTGCCCATGGCAAAACTGGCGATGACCTGCCCTTTGTGAATACTCTTCTTCTTGTTAGTGACCACTTCACTCTCTATCAGGGGAATTAGACTGTCACTAAACATCTCTGTGTGAATTCCAAGATCTCTCACACCAGTTTCCTGAAGATTGCTACAAACAGCTTGTGGCAGAGCCCCAATTCCTAGTTCCAGAGTAGACTCGTTCTCGATAAGTCGTGCAACATAGGACCCAATGAGGTCAATAGTTTCATCACCTTTGTGTGGCTCGAACTCTCTCAGAGGCTCGTTGAATGGAACTAGGTAGTCGATGTCCCTGATATCGATAAACGAGTCGCCATGTGTGACAGGCATCTTGTCGTTGACCTGAGCTATGACTAGGTCGGCGCTCTCTGCAGCTGACTTGGTGATATCCACAGAGATTCCCATGGAGCTGAACCCATGTTGATCAGGTGGACTGATTTGTATCAAGGCCACATCAAGAGGCATCCTCTTTGTCCTGAAGAGACGAGGGATATCAGAGAGCATTATTGGTGAGTAGTCGGCTCGGCCTTCTGAAACCGCTTCGCGGATGTTCTCTGATACAAAAAAGGTGTTATGTCTGAATTGTGCCTGAAACTTCGGATCTGCAGAAGGAGTGTCGCCCAGAGTGAGCAGATGGACTATCTCATTATCGGACATCTGATGCGCATGATTTGCCAACTCCTGCACCAAATGATACGGCACTCCACACCCTGTTCCTAAGAAGATACGAGTTCCTCTCTTGATCTTCTTGATAGCATTCTTGGATGCAATTATTTTCTTCTTGTACTTCTCGTCCCATCTGAGTCCAGACATTGCAATTCCTCCTTTAATCGACCTATGGCCAATTTGGATTATATAGACGTTTGCAAACCGATGACCAGTTCGTCTGGCTGTCGTCATGTAAGAAACCTTATCAGTTAGTAACCTCGCGCCCGGCACAGTTCTTGACAACCAATCAGGTGGATATAATGTCTGAAGAAAAGGTCGGAAACCGGAATCTTGTGATTCTCGGTGCAATCATCGTCCAGTTGTGTCTGGGCTCAATATACGCCTGGTCATTCTTCCAGACAGCATTGAGGGGTGGCACGTACACATGGTCTGCGTTCTTCACGCAGCTGCCATTTGCTGCGGGCCTCGCTTCATTCGCGCTGTTCATGATTTTTGCTGGGCGATGGCAGGATCGAGTAGGTCCTCGAAAGGTTGCCACAATTGGTGGTGTTCTTCTCGGTTTAGGATATATACTCGCATTTTTGGTTGATATCGTAGCAGCTGGCAACGAGCTTATTGGCACAATTTGGCTAATCATCACCTATGGGATTATAGGTGGCGCTGGTATTGGCTTTGCTTACGTATGTCCAATTGCTGCCCTTGTGAAGTGGTTCCCAGACAAGAAGGGGACAATCACCGGTATTGCAGTTGCTGGATTTGGTGGCGGTGCACTCGTCTTTGGCTACGTTGAAGAATTCTTGCTTGGCATGTTCAATGTGCCTGCGACTCTGCAAGTTGGCACACCATTTCTGATTCTAGGGGTGACCTATCTTGTTCTTGTTATCATTGGCGCACAGGTCCTAACCAATCCTCCAGAAGGCTGGCTTCCTACAGGCTATTCTCCACCCACAACCACAGCTGACGGAAAGGGTATAGACATAATGCCCAGTGAGATGATCAAGACAATGAGCTTCTGGTTACTATGGCTCATGTTTGTCTTTGCAGCCACAGCCGGTCTAATGACGCTTGGAAATGTGAAGAGTGCGGCTGTAGAGGTTGATCCAGTTGGTGGTGCCGCATTTGCTGCAGTCATTGTTGGTGTTATGAGCCTCCTGAATGCAGCCGGACGGATCGTCTGGGGAGCAGTTTCTGACCGACTTGGACGAGAGAACACCATGATCACAATGTTCTTGGTCTTGGCACTGGGTATGTTCACCTTTGCATACATCACTACCCTGGCTGTTGATTGGATAGCGGTCATGCTCATTGCGTCTCTTGTAGGCTTTTGTTTCGGAGGAAACTTCGCGCTCTTTCCATCTGCGACTGCCGACTTCTGGGGCTCTAAGAATGTCGGTAAGAACTATGGTGTGATGTTCACAGCCTACGGTATTGCGGGCATCACTGGTGCATTCGTGGCTGGACCAATCGTTGACGCAACAGGCTCATACTTCATGGCCTTTGTTGTCACTGGTGTTCTCGCGATTATTGCGGTCGTCTTCACAATTGCTCTGAAGTTCATGCGCAAGAACGTGCAGTAAAACAGTCGGCATGTTTTGAGGTCGGGGACATTAGTCCTTGACCTCATTCAGTTTCTTTTTCCTGCATGACTTCACACATTGTTTTCGTGATTAAACATTCCACCCAAACCTCACCAAAAATGCATCTATTGGCAAATCTTCTTAAGGGTGTGATTTCGCGCGGAGGTCCAAAGCAGCTTTGCTTATGGTGATTATTTCATGGCCGAAGAAAAAAAGATTACTGTAACGAGCCACGAGGAACGGAGATTTCCACCTCCACAGAGTTTCGTCGATAAGGCCTATATCAAGAGCCACGAAGAGAGGATGAAGCTCTGGAAAGAGTCTATCAAAAACCCCGACGAGTTCTGGCTCAAGATTGCCAAGGATTTGATTTACTGGAAGAAGGAGCCAACCAAGGGGTTCGAGTGGACGGACATTGACAATATCAAATTCACCTATTTCGAGGATGGCGTCACAAACATGGCCTACAATTGTTTGGACAAGCATGTTGAAGCTGGAAACGGTGACCGGGTGGCACTCATCTGGCAAGGCGACCCACT
>JAHQWZ010000265.1 GCA_029856425.1 Candidatus Thorarchaeota archaeon | reverse complement strand
ATCCTTCTGAAGTCCCACTCTGTCTCTACACGTTCGCCTGTGTCATGGAACCCCATCTTCAGCCAGAATCCATACGGCTTCCAAGGACCGCCCCGTGCATTCTCGTTGGTTTCCGTCCTTACCAACTCCAGGCTGTCCTCCACAGCAATCGTCTCGATGAACTTATGCCTTGCCAACCAATTGAAATAACAGGAGTAGAGTCTGATAATGAGATGGATTCCATGCCAGCAAGTCAGCCTTTTCCCAGACTCGAAACTGAACGACTAGTCTTGCGCAAACTAGCAGCTGGCGACTCAGAGAATTGGTTCCGGAATCTCTCAGATGATGAGGTGGCTGTCCTAATAGGAATGGAACCCCTCAAGAGTGTGAAAGACTCAAGAGGCCTGATCAATAGCTTCAGTGACCGATTTGAAAAGGGGGTTGGAATGGCCTGGGCAATCACACTCAAGCCAGTAGGGACATTCATCGGTACATGCAGTTATGAGAAAATCGACAGAGAGAACCTCAGTGGCGAGATAGGATATGATCTGCTTAAGCAATTTTGGGGGCATGGATATATGACTGAGGCGCTGGGCGCAATAATCGACTATGGCTTTGGGCATCTTGGCCTGAATCGAATCGAGGCCCACACAACTGCCATTAATACAGGTTCCATAAGCCTCCTGCAACGATTGGGCTTTTCCGAGGAGGGCGTCTTTAGAGAGAGTTCTTTCTTTCGAGGAGAATTCAGAGATGACTGCCAATATTCTCTGCTTAGAAGGGAATGGAAGCCGCTCTAACAGTCATTCCGAACTCTACGAGTCTCCTTTTCGTCCACCGCCTGTTTCAGGAATTGTCAAGATCAGCAGAGTCGCTATCGCCATGACTATGACCAGGTAGATGACTGAGTAGAAGTATGACGTTCCCACTCTGAATGCTTCGAGAAGTATTGACCCAAGGAACCCGCCCAGATTACCAAACCAGAATGCCAGCCCGGTACTCGCACCAGACAACTCTGGCCCCACGGTCTCAAATTCCTCAACCACAGAGAGAGCTATGGGCATGACTGCAATCAGGAAGAAACCCAGAATCGCAGATGTGACATAAGTGAGTTCGAGAATCGTGCTTGTTCCCAGAATCAGTGTCGCAAGAGTGCCAACTACCATTGCGACTATGAGGAATGGTTTCCTCTTCTGGACCTTGTCGGATATTCCCGGCACAACTACAGCACCGATTATTCCAAACGACAGGAGGAGTATCATGACAATGGCAGGGCTTCCCAGACCTGCTGCAACTGGAATCCCTAGGCTCAAGAGTAGCTCCTCGATAATCGCGGTGAGGCCAATGAATATCCCAAAGCCCGCGAAGAACCCGATGGAGATGATCCACACATTCCTGTCCTTCAACATTCCTCTGACACTTGGTGTCGCCTCAGCAAGCACGTCGATGTCTGGAGGTTTTGGAGGCTTATCCCTCGCGACTGCGAAGAAGACCACCATGAGTATCAAGGCCAAGGCGGCGTCAAGTTGCAGAATCCAGACTATGTTTCCCTGTGCGAGCGCCACTGTGTAACCGGGGTCGCCATATAGTGGAGCGGTCCAAAGAATCATGCTCAGCGCAGTACCGAGAAGCATTCCGAGAAGCATGAACAGTGTGCTGATTCCTGTTGCTAGTCCTCGCTCACCCTTTGGGAACCAGCTCACACTCAGATAGACAATGCAGTTCTGAATCATGACAGAACCCACGGACAGACCAAATTGGGCGAGGAATATCATGGCGAAGTCGTTGATGATGAATATCCTCAGGGTTCCAAACAAGGCTTGGAGTATTGATCCAAGTCCGGCTACAACGACCAAACCCTTTCGATCCGCAAGCAGTCCAACAGGAATTGAGAGAATTATGAACGCTAGAGGCTGCGAAGCTGTGAGCAGAACAACACTTGGGTCTCCAGGAGGCAACCCAAGCACAGGGGTGACCTCATTCCGGATTAGTGAGAATGCAAGCCACATCATCTGCCCAACCATAAAGATTAGGCCAAACACAAGCAATACCGCCCATCGGTACCGAAAGACCTTGACTTCCTCAGACACGCGAAAAACCTCAGAATATTGAATGTTAAACTGAGTCTTTACCATATGGCGATGTGATTGAAATCTGTTCCGATGCGGAGTGGGCTTAAGACGAAGCTATCTCAATCTGAAGCCGATGTCGTTTCCTGGAAGCTATGCGCCCCTCAATGAAGATGCCGCAAATTGACACCAAAGTGAGTCCGATGAGAATCATGATTGCGTTGCCGTAGATGGCGAAGTCCGAGATGATTCCAACTCCAACACACCATGAGAGGAAAAGAATAGCAGCATAGCAGAAAACCATCATGAAGAATGAATACTTGAAATCCCAGAGTGGGTTGGGAATGGTCTTGTCCTCAAATCTATCAATCGGTCCTGCTGGATCGGCCATGATCTTGCGTACTGCATCCCCAGTCATGTTCTCCTGTGACATCAGCCTCTCAAGCACCTGCTGAGCGACCTCGGCGCGGGACTTATCAGAACCCTCCTTCTCTCTCAGCAGTTCTACCAAGCGTTTTTGAATCACCCATTCTTGATGATTGTAATGCTGATGGTCTCTGATTATCTTTCCAAACCACCATACTGCTCGACCTTTGACAGTGACCGTGTAGAATGGAACCAACACTACGGTCATTGCCAGAGCTGTGATTCCCAGCGGTAGTATCATGTCCTCAAATCCAAGCTGTTGAAAGATGGACAGCAGCACGCAAATGAAACCTACCGAGAGTGTGACAAGCATGGGAATGTTGAATGAAAGAAAGGGTGTATTCGCAAGGTTCTTTCCCAGATTCCCGAGAGAAGTGGTTTTACCTGCAATCACGCGTTCCGCATGATATCTCTTCACTGCAACGACCCTCAGAATAGTGAGAAGAATCCCAGTAATCAAGAACGGCAGGCCAAACTGAAGATACATGAGAAAGGGATCAAATTGCATGATACTAATTCCCCCGGGTGTTTCTTCAGCTGCTAGGGATATAACCATTCGTACAAGCTGCACTAACACGGGCCGAAATCCCTCGAGTGCCTTGATATTCAGTCCAGTCTCATCTTCAAGGGCATGCTGTTACAGATGAATAGATGGCTCAATTCAAGACCGCACTATCTCAAAGAACGTCCTCAATGCGAGATCAACGAACTCATCATCATCGCCAAAATATCCCGGGAAGATTATCTGATAGCTCATCAACAGTCCGACAACCCGTTGAATTATCTCGGCTCTCTTATTTTCAACACTGTCTGCTGAAGCAATTGGCATGCATGTCTTCGACCTCATCATAATGCCTGTACTTCTGATACTTGGTATCTATTCGTATATGAAACAGAGAGTATAGAGGAATAAGAAAAGAGGG
>JAHQWZ010000264.1 GCA_029856425.1 Candidatus Thorarchaeota archaeon | reverse complement strand
ATTTCCCAGTCGAGTATAGGTTGTTTGATTGGTGGTTGGATCTGTGGCACTGTAGAGTCCTGATTGGATCCAATCGGTTGGTATCGACAAGTTCAGCCCTCTATCAATAATCCCATTTTCTGAAGGATAGGTGAGAACGGAGGACATATTCCACTCAATGCTTCCATCTAGAGCTATATGACTCCACTGAGTATTCGATTGGACATTGCGTTTGTAGCTAAGATTCAAGTCATAGAACACAGAAACAGACTGATTTGAATTAAAAGAAATTGAAGAAATATTCACATCGGAAGTAAATATCCAGCTATCCCCAGACATACTAGTCGAGTTCGCCCGAATCTGAACTTCGGTTGGGCTTGTGTAATTTAGAGGCTGGTCATAAGTAATGTTCCATGGAGTATAAGTGTAGTTCATCATTCCTTCAGCATATCCTAGATTGCTGCCCCACGTGGGCCCATCTGTATTATGGCGATATGTTTCATAGATTCCTTGTTGATTATCATATAGCCAGCGTATTCGAGGATACTGGTTCGAAACTTCCTGCAATAGACTTCCATTGATAACTACAAAGTACACATGACTTGCCATGAGAATCGCGTTTTGGCTGACATCAACCCATGTGCCTCCTAATCCCACATTTTCGAGCTGAACCGGTGTTATCATGTTTGTCGAACCATTATCATGTTCTGATCTGACCTCGAAATATGCATAATTCTGCTGCGCTGGAAAATAACTGGGGGATTCGTATATTACAGAGAAGTTCTCTAGCTGGCCATTATGCGACATATTGAAGAATCCCTGGGCCAGCTGATTATAGTAGAAGTTGGTTGTTCCTTGTTCTCTAATCATGAAATCATCATTGGAAGTTGGTGTTAATGTTGATCCTATCACTTCTCTCTCCGGTACGGCGACTATCTGCTGGACATCCAGCACGACACTATACAAAGTCCACCCAGCAATATAGTACTCCGTCAGGTCTAAATTACCACTATGATTGGATGTATTGGCAAATGAGTTGAGAATTGATTGTTCCTGGTCCGCAATTTGACGAGTCAAGAACATTAGTGATTCCTGACTGTTCCCTTCGCCTCCGGCTTCCGAAACTCTGCTATGGCTTAGAGGATTGCGGCTATTGGTTCGAACTCTGCTACGCAGAGGTATATGATCATTGGTAGAAGGTATATTTGTAAGGAATATGAGTAGTAGAACAGAGATTAGCATAATTTTCCTACGCCAAGATTTCAGCTCTGTCCTTTCCAGAGTCGGCACACAATTCCTCCGTTTTCCCTGATAAGGGATTTGTCATCAATCGGCCATTTATAGATAGTCTTCGATTATGGTCCTAGTTCAAGGCACGGTTTGTGTATTTCAAGCTGTCTTGGGTTGACTGCTCTCGATTTTCCGAATCCGCTCATCATGTATAATAAGAGGGTCCGGTGTCAGTTGGTTCTTGCGGTGGCTTCAATCCTCCTTGCCCTGTGACCTCATTCAGGACTGCAATTGACATATCGACTGCGGAATGAAGTCTTCTCATGACCTCCCAGAGGTGGTCTTCGCTGAACCCGTCATCATAGATTCTGTCTGAGATAACGAAACCTGGTCCTGGTGGCTTTGGACCCTGTTGACCTGGGCGTGGTTGTATGAATCCCAACTGCACTCCTTGTGAGAAGCTGAACTTCAGTGCCTGTACCTGAAAATCACGCATCTTCTCTGCGTTCAGAACCTTCAGATGCTGTGGTGAGATCATCACCTGAGACTCCATTTGAATGTAGTTTTGCTCGTTCGGTCGGACAACTGTGAAGAAGAATCGTTGGAACTTGACCTTGAAGAGAAACTCGGCGCGCGGGTTCGAGATGGTTTCCACCTTCCCCTCTCTAGAGAACCAGCTCTTCACAGCTTTCTTGATAATTTTGGATGGCTTCTCAGACAATATAATTCTCTCCAGTTCATATGAACAGTTTTTTGCTTTCACTTAACGCTTGTGCTGGGTTAGAATCACTCCCTGAACCATTGGATTTTGTCATAGCCTTCAGGAGCAATGTCAGCGAAACAAGTGACCTGTTCTCTGACTGATTGAATCATGGCAGTGTCTACGCTCGAAGTGAAGACTTCATTCTCAGAGTTTATGCGTGTGAGTCTCACGCCCCAAGGATCAACTACCTGGCTATGTCCGAAGTAAGTCTTGCCATCAAACGCCGGGCCGACTCTATTGGCAGCCGCCACGAAAAGCTGATTCTCAATCGCTCTCGCCATTACAAGATTATCCCAGTGGGCAGACCTTGGATCCGGGAATGCCGCTGGCATCAGAATCAATTCAGCACCCGCCAAAGCAAGCTTTCTTGAAATCTCGGGGAATCTGACATCATAACATATCTCAACACCCACCTTCACTCCTTTGATATCAAAAAGAGTTGCTGCGTTCCCTCCAACGAATACATCTCTCTCGCTCTGGAAGGGGTGTATCTTCCTATAGGTGCCGATAATCTTTCCCTTGGGTGAAGCCATCACAAGCGTGTTGAAGAAGAGGGACTCTGCCTTTTCAAGACCTGTCCCAATGATATAACTGGAATGCTCCTCAGCTAGAACCTGTATAAACTCACTAGTGGGTCCTGGTATTCCTGGTCCTGCCTCACCATAGTCCTCGTATCTGAATCCGATATCAAATAGCTCAGGAAGTACTATGAACTCTAGGCCTTCTGTGCTCTTGTGATTTTTGAGGAGTCCTCTGGTCCATTCGTAGTTTGCCTGTCTGTCACCTTCTACGCATGGCATTTGGACAAGGGTCAGCTGAAGTCTCATCATGCATCATCTCAAATACTCACTGAATATCTCTCAGAATCAAGTCTGATACTTAAGGATGACCAAAATGAGTACAGGTATTGGACTCATCATAATCCTAATATGGTCCGTCCCGCCTGGAGTTCACATTGGCTCCCTATGGACGTCTGTCTTATGGTGAACGAAGTCAACACCGAGCCGAAGAAACGGGCAGATATGCCGAAGACCTCCTATTCCAAGCCCATGATAGGAGCAACTGGAGAAACAGGAAGCTGGCGGACATTCTCTCCCAGAATCGATTATGAGCGCTGCAATAAGTGCAGAACCTGCTGGCTTCACTGCCCTGAGGCTGTAATATCAATTGATGATGAAGGATTCCCTCGTATTGATCTGGACTATTGCAAAGGCTGCGGGACGTGCGCTCAAGTCTGTCCCCCCGAGTGTATAGAGATGATTAGAGCAGGAGAAGAGGAGGGTGCGGAATGAAGACTGAACTGATGAGTGCGAACTATGCCGCTGCGCGTGCAGTGGTATCTGCGCGAGTCGAGGTGGTCGCAGCATATCCTATCACGCCTGCAACTACAGTTCCTGAACAGATTGCGTTGCTCAATGAGGAGGGCAT
>JAHQWZ010000263.1 GCA_029856425.1 Candidatus Thorarchaeota archaeon | reverse complement strand
ATGGTGATTGAATACCTGTCGAGTTTCAGGAGTGAACTGAATGAGTCAGATCAGGGTGATGAAAAGCTCAGGATAGAGATGGAAACCAAGATTCTAGGCATCCGAGAAGCTTTGATGGTTTGGGCAGAGAAAGAAGAAGGCGTCGAGTATAGGCAGACCTGGGAAATCAGGTTTCAGATTGCTCTTGATGAAGAAGAAAGCCCTCTGGATAACGATCAGACTCCGATCTCAGATATTCCAAGGGAGAAGGACATTGGTTTCTTCAGAATTCGACTGCCAGAGGAGACTCCAGTTGAGATTGTTTCTGAGATTGCTGAAGACTGCGGAGTGCTCATCTCTTTGGACGGTGATAGGCATCTGCAGGTGAGCGGGAATAAAGAAAGTGTTCGCGATGCCATGAAACGCCTGGGTGAAGTGTTCTATGGTGACAGCAAGATGAAAAAGTAGCTCCTTATCTGTCTGACCCATTTAGCAGGCCTGAGGTGCCAATTCAAATACCTAAGATTTCACTGATTGGATCTAGAGAAATCCTGTTCAGTTCTGTACCTAGGGATTCAGGATCTAGCCCCATTGCTAATCCTAGAATCTGTGTAACAAACATGGCAGGAAGCTCAATCGACTCACCCTTTTCGTCTTTCAGTCCAATCAGCTGGACATCAAATTGCGTGTGACACGCGGGGCAGTTCGTGACGAGAACATTGGCCCCAGCCTCTTTGGCCGAGATCATCTTTTCTGTGAGGATTCTTGTTGCCACATCCTCGCTCGTAATTAGAAGAGGAGACCCACAACATGCTAGCTTGAGGCCCCAGGGCACACTCTTGGCTCCGGTGAGCTCCAAAATCTCATCGACCTTGCTTGGTAGCTCAGGGTCATCAAACTCTGCAACATTTGAAGGTCGGATGAGATGACAACCAGGATGAAATGCGATCTTCAGCCCTGTGAGGGGTTTAACTATCTTATCTCTTATTTCATCCTTCATGTCATAGAGAACCTCAACAAAATGACGGATCTTGGCTTTGCCACTGTATTCAAGTCCCAAGGGCTTTAGAGCATTGTTGACCATCTTTCGGTATTTTTCATCATCATGAAGCACATGGTCGGTGTCCTTTAGTGAGCCGAAGCAGCCATTGCAGGGAGTGACTATGTCATGACCTCTACTCTCGGCTAATGCTATGTTCCTACCCGACATCGAGAGCCAGCTGTTTTCATCTATCGACTTCAAGACTACTGTACCGCAGCAGGATGCGCCATCGAAGTCAATAAGCTTCACATCTAGCTGCTTAGCAACAGCACGCATAGAGGCCTCATAGTTATTGAACCGGTTGGGGATGGCACACCCGAGGAATACTTCATAGGTCTGGGTCATATCACTCGCCCTCCTCCAACTTCATCAGACCAGTTTTGTCCAAGACTTTTCGCGTGTCCTCGACATTCAATTCAGGCACATCATCAAGCTCGAGGTCCTCACGTTCCCATTCTGTGGGCTCGTACAGTTTGCCAGAGTCATACAATGACTTCCTAGCAGCTACATAGCCAGGTGGTGTTATCTTCTTCTTGAATGCCATGTTCTTGAGACCAAAGATGATGTCAGTGATGTCGATGCCCTGAGGACATCGCTCCTGGCAAGTATAGCAGGTTGTGCATAGCCAGACCATGTCTGTTTCCAAGACTTCCTTGAGTCCAAAGAGAAGCATTCGCATCAACTCATGGACCTGAATGTTGACCTTATCACTAACTGGACATCCTGCGCTGCATTTGGCACACTGGAAACAAGCCGTGAGGTCCTTGCCACCAAGTAGCTTGGAAACCTCCTTTGTAAACTCTGCATCTAGTGTATCGAACTTCTTTCCCTCAAAAGACTTGAACTGGCCCCACGACTCAGTCATATCTTATCGCCTCCTTGGTCTTAGTGGGCTCGGGCCCAGTTTGTCAGCGACCTCTGTCAGCTTCTTTACAGTTTCAGCCCATATTGGACCTTCACTCGCACTGATCTGCGTGAACTGGAGTCTCTCAGGCTCTAACCCTGCCTTCTCAATGATCTTCTTTGCAATAGCATATCTACGCTCAAAGGACACGTTGCCATCAACATAGTGACAATCTCCAAAATGGCAACCAGAAATCCATACCATGTCAGCGCCCAGTCTAAAGGCTTCGAGAATGTGAGTCACGCTGACTCGACCTGTGCACATCACTCGGATGTCACGTACGGTGGTGGGTTGCTGGAAGCGTGAAACTCCTGCACTGTCAGCCCCGGCATAAGAGCACCAATTACAGAGTATTGTAAGAATCCTTGACTCAGTGGGAGGCATGTCTTGTAGAGCCGAACGGATCTGTGCCAGTATCTGGTCATCTGTGAAATGTTTCATGGTGATAGCCCCAGCTGGGCATCCAGCCGCACACTTACCACAGCCAGCACAGAGCACTGGATTTGAAACTGCATAGTCAGAACCACCATCACCAGGTACGACCTCAATCGCATTATAGGCACAGTTTATCTCACATGTACCGCAACCAACACAGACTTCAGGGTCAACAACAGACACAATGGCCTCAGCCTTCCGAATGCCACTGGCCAGAGGTATCAGGGCTCTTGATGCAGCACCCCTACCCTGAGCAACAGATTCAGCTATCGTCTTTGGAGCAGTAGCGGTCCCTGCCACGAAAACACCGTCGGTCTGGAAATCCACAGGTCTAAGTTTGGGATGCGCCTCCATGAAGAATCCCGACATGTTTAGTGGAACCTTGAATAGCTCGGAAACATCCTTGTTCTTCTCACGAGGAATCATTGCAGTTGAGAGAACGACATGGTCAACATCAAATGCCACCTCAGCGCCGAACACTTGGTCCATGACCTCTACTCGTAGCGCCTTGTCTTTGCCCTTCTTCACATTGGGTTGCGTAGCTTGATCAAATCTGATAAACACAACTCCCTTCTCTCGAGCCTCTCTGTATCGGTCCTCTCCTTTATAGGATACTCTGATGTCTCGATACAGATGAAATACACGTGAATTGGGATACTTCTCAAGTAGTTCTAGAGTGTGTTCCAAAGCAATAGTACAGCAGATACCAGAACACCAGGTTCGAGCTCCCTCAAGCGACTCCTCTTCACGAGAGCCTGCGCAATGAATTATGGCAAAGGTCTGGCCATCCTCGATTCCTTCGCCGTTTGCTATCTTCTGATTGAACTCGACCTCAGTAATAACATTGTCCAACTTCTTTAGACCATAGAGGCCCTTTTCCTCAAGCTGTGTGGCACCTGTGGCAACTATGACTATTCCTACCTTGAGCTCTTGCACCTGCTTTCCTGCCTTTATTGTGACATCAAAGTCGCCAACCGAGCCCTTAGCCTCGATGACCTCAGCGTTCAGCATCAGCTCAATATTTGGATTGCCTGTTATGGCTG
>JAHQWZ010000262.1 GCA_029856425.1 Candidatus Thorarchaeota archaeon | reverse complement strand
CACACGAGATCATCGCCCAGTCACGATGCCAATCGCCCAGATGGGACAAGGCATCCCAGTGGGATCAATCAATAACACCCCTGGTTCTTACTTCGCCATCGCTCTTACTGGTGCGTACCAAGATGTCATTGAGATGAATCACAACCTCCTAGGAGACCTTCCCGACGTTGAACTCATATTAGATAAAGATGGCCAATGGCAGGTTAGATGGATGACTGGCGCAGAAAGCATGGAGGATATCTTAGAAGAAATGGGATACACTGGATTCGATATTGACGAAGACCCATACATTTCTTGAATCGTGGCAAATGGTATGGTTCTCAAAGCTTAAGACAGGTTCAGGGTTCTTTCAGAGGAATACACATGAACAGCTCCATATCAACCAAGCTCGATAACTTGAGAGAGTCTCTGAGAGATAAGCGGGTTCTAGTTGCATTCAGTGGTGGAGTTGATAGCTCAACTCTTGCACTCATTGCTCGAGAGGTCGCGGCTGAGGTTATTCTCCTTACAGTGAATACTGTTACTTATTCCGAAAGTGAACTAGAGATTGCGAAACGGGTAGCCCACGAGCTCGACTTAGAGCATCAAATAATATGGCATGACTGGCTAGAAGAGGAAGAGTTGGTTGAGAACCCTCGCGACCGATGCTATCAATGTAAGAAGAAACTCTCGCAAAGATGGATCGAAGAGGCTGAGAGATTGGGCCTAGACATAGTCGTCGAGGGCACTACAGCAAGTGACATTGAAGGATACCGTCCAGGTGAACAAGCTCTCAGAGAGACTAGTGTGCAATCGCCCTTATTGAATGCAGGAATTACAAAGGAAGAGGTGCGAGAGATAGCTCGTGAGAACGGACTATCTGTTTATGATAGACCATCAATGGCATGTCTGGCTACAAGATTCCCGTATGGAACTCAGATAACGAACGAACGTCTTGAGATGGTCGCAGGAATTGAAAACTTTGTGAGATTGCACTTCGGAGTGAAGAGTGTGCGAGCGCGTTATCATGATGATTTAGTCCGAGTGGAGGTGGGCCGAGATGAACGATACAAGCTTTTTGAAGAGAAGAAACTTGATGAGTTCCAGAAGTATGCCGCCGGCTTGGGCTTCAAGTATGCAACTATTGATGCATTCGGATATAGGACTGGAGCTATGGATGAAGTCTGATGCGCCCCTGCCTTCCTCTTATCTTTCGCTTACCTCTATGGATATATCTTCTCCAATCCACTGCGCAATGAGGATATAGAGATGCTTGATTTGGTCAGGCCTAAGACGAGGCATCTTTTCAGTTATCCACTTCCTCATCATGAAAGAATTCAGATACTGCTCGCGCAATTTCTTTGTAGCATTAGACAAAGGAAACCCTCCTGGCACTATTCCTTTTCTGCAATCATACGTAATTATCTGAATTTTCACATAAACTTTTGCGAAGATTTTTACTAGATGTCATGGGATGCAGATTAACTCTTTCTGAGGGCGCGAAAGGAACTCGCAGCTCTTTCTGGTGATTAGAATGTCCTCCTCTAGGCTCACTTGACCATAGTGTTCTGTCGTCACGTATAGCTCTAGAGTGAACACATTGCCAACCTCAACGACTCCCATGGGAGTAGCGCCATATCGTTCCCATCTTGGTCCTAACAGTGTACCTCCATCATGAGCTTGTCTCCCGACTTGATGGCCAAGCGCATGCTGATATTCTTCATATCCACGCTCTTTGACAAACTCGCGTGCGATTGTATCGACTTCATACCCGACTGCACCTGGTCGTATCCAGTCAGCTGCTGCTTGAATCGCATCTCGCACGGTTTCGAAGGCGTTTTGCACTTCGTCAGGTACATCCTCGGGATTCCCAAAGAAGAACATACGCTGGAGGTCTGAGCAGTAATCTTGATACTTCACACCAAAGTCAAAGTGTAGCAGGTGGCCTTTCTTCACCGTATTTACCGTTGGTCCAGAATGTCCGAATTGTTTGTAGGGACCCGCATCTACTGCTGGATTGTGATCTTCACCCCATGCAAATCCCACGTCGTGTTGCGCAACTGCTTTGTGAAACTTGTTGTATATTTCCAGTTCTGTCATACCGACTTTCACAAATCTGCGTGCTTCTTCGAATATGGACTCAGTTATTTGAACTGCTTTCTTGATCCTTTCAATCTCTGTAGCAGTCTTCCTCCCACGTAATTTTGAGACTACAGTTTCAGCACTAATCAGACGGCTCTTGAAATCAGAGTCAGCTAGATAGTCTTTGAGAATAAGATACATACCATGAGATAATCCATCTGCAGCCACATCGTTTCGGCTGAAATTAATTGCTATCTTTGATGGGCCTAATCGGTTCAGTTCTTTAATTAGAACATCTTTGATGCTCTTTGTGTAAGGTATAACTCCGTCGAATAAACCTGTGGCTTTCGTGGCATCAACATCAAAGTCACCTACGATGGCAAGAGGTTTGCCATTACTTGGGAACATCAACGCTGATTGCCATACGAAACTCCCTCCGTAGATAAGCTCAAGAACTGGGTCAGCCATTTGGGAGGTCTCCCGCACCCAGACCAACCACAAGTCAGTGTCAGTTTCTTTGAGTATCCCCTCGACTTGCTTGACTTTCTCTAGCTGAAGATCGAAACTCATTCTCTCATCCCCGATGCAAGACTTCAGTCATTTGGACTGATGATGGCTTTTACCGATTCGTGACGTTCCTGTGTTTCCAATGCCTCTTGAGTCTTGTCTAGTGAAAACTTGTGAGTTACGACGTCTTCAAATGGGAACTCATCGATATCAATTAAAATTGGATCCTCAACGAAAAAATATCTATCTGAAATCTCATCAATTATATCCTTATTTTTTGAATAAAGCCAATTAACTGAAAAAGTTATTCCTGTCATCGACATGCCAAGGTCGAATAATGCTTCTTTTAGAGCTTCAGGTTGTATCCCCCGCTTTTTAAGAGATTGTAAACTCCATGTTCTTGGATCATCCCAACCCTTATATATACCATTTTGAATATTATTTCTCGCTGATGTTTTGCTTAATTTTATATCTGGGAAATTAATTCTGCCATAATGAAGAAATTCCGCTTTTTTCCATTTAAAATGTTCCCAAATAAAGTCTTCTATAAAATCTTCCTTTATTAAATCTGATCCACGTAAAATGTGTGTGACCCCGATAAGATGATCATCGATTGCCCAGGAAAACTCTAACATTGGCCACACAATATATTTATTTCCGACTTTTGGATGTTCTGCCTCAGATATTCTCATAATTATTTGGTCTCTTAATGCTGGATCTTTTTGATCCATTCCCGTTTTTAATCTAACAACAGCAGCTTGTTCATGATATTTCCCATTGAGCATTTTATTCCATTCTTCTAAATTAGTTTCTATAGAGTATTCTCTATGCGGGCAATT
>JAHQWZ010000261.1 GCA_029856425.1 Candidatus Thorarchaeota archaeon | reverse complement strand
CTAATGGAGTCTTAAACCTCCAAGGTCTTT
This sequence comes from Candidatus Thorarchaeota archaeon, assembly GCA_029856425.1. Classification (GTDB taxonomy): domain Archaea; phylum Asgardarchaeota; class Thorarchaeia; order Thorarchaeales; family Thorarchaeaceae; genus SMTZ1-83. The sequence goes on along the minus strand of JAHQWZ010000261.1, from coordinate 3,421 downwards.
CTTGCATCACTTCCAAATGACCCCGACCATTTTTTGACTGTCACAACAGCACCTAGGGTAAATCTTGCGGCGCTATTCATAGAGATGAAAGACAGCCTATCACGTGTTGCGTTCCTATTGCGACAACATATGGATGGCCGGCTCCCTCCGTTGCGTTCCTACAGCAGCGATGAAACGCACCGCGTTCTTAGTGGGTTTGCAGTAGCCGAAGGACAAGACACATCATATACTACATCAAGGTCAATCATATCACTCGATCGATCTCAAGCCCTCACATTGAGAGCACTATTACGACAGGTCCATGACAGCATCCCTGACATTGATTCGGTCTTTCTTTCCCTTAGCGGTGGTGTTCGTGTTTCTCTCGAGGGATTCACTAATGATAGACTTGCTGCCATGTCATTTGCTCTTCATGATGCTTCAGAACGTGTGGTCCGAACGTTGCGAAATAGCTCTCTTCAGACGGTACTCTGTGAAACTGGACTAACCAGACACTTCATCTATGCAGTTCCCAATGGAGTGTTCAGTCTATGGGTAAATCGTGGCGGTCAGAAACTTGGCCTCATGCGGCTTCTACTCAAGCACTATATCGAGGAAATCAAGAGAGTGCTTGGTACTGTTGAAGCAATGCGCCTCTCAGTCCCAGATGAGTTGAGGGAGCTGCTCTTGTCTGGAGGGGCCGACAATGGAGTTGTTTTAGCGAGGCGAGAGCCATGACTTATTCTATCATGCGAATGATTGAGCTAATGGGGGACGATTTTCCACTTCTGCTGAATTCCATAATGAACCGTCTTCCAATCTTGGTCACTGGTCAAGATGTTGAGCTTGTGGATGACATTACTGAAAGCCTCACAATGCTATGCCCCCACCATCATAAGCTTGTGTTTTGGCGTGATTTTACGTCTGAAAGTGAACTTATCGCAGTTTGGGAGGAAGAGAAGCATAACTACGAAGTCAGTAGGACTATTGTCTGTGGGCTCTCGTCAAACCTGAGATTGGCTCTGGAACGTATAACCAGATTTCCTGGGTGGCTTCTTGCAATCCCAATTGGGGCTAGCGTGTTGGGAATCCATGTAAATGAAGAGATGATGCAAACAGTAATTCACCGAGTACTGCAGCATTCTGGCAATTGTGGAATCTTGAAAGTGGATTCTCCCTCGTCGATGCATTTCTCTCTCATAGAGCCGTGTAGTAACAGTTTGGAAGTGGAGAAGAAGATAGTGACTAAGATTCTTACCAGAAAACGCCAATCACTTGAAAGGATTCGTCGACTCCTGAGAAAATCCCTCCGTGGTATCAATGTATCAAATGGTATCGTCAATGCAGTCCTGAAGCTAGACGATGAATCCGAAAAACTCACACATGATGTATTCGATGAGGAAATAAGCAATTATGTACATGCAGCCCGAAGAGCGGTAACTCTACTCTCTAGAATCCGTCTAGCTCGAGAACTTGGCACATCTACTACCTTAACAGAGAGAAATCTGTATGAGGCAATAGGATGGGAAGGCGGCGATTTGTCAGACCTCATTCGTTTCATCCGTGCAGAGTGGCATGAAGACTTTTCTGACTGTGTAAAGTCTGGAGCATTATCAGGCCTTGGAGCATGGGTTGACAGTATGTGGGGAACTTAATCAAGGAGTGGAGAAAGGAATGATTATTGACTATGGCACTCGTACGGTCGGTCTCAAAATAGTGTTCTTTGGTCCTGCAATGAGCGGAAAAACCACTGCAATACGATGGCTTTTTTCAAGCCTTGACTATGCAGATAAACTGACGTCAATTGAGAACACTGTGGGGCGGACTATGTTCTGTGACTTTGGTACTATTCCTTTTGCATTGGGGGATAGCTGGAAGATTAACGCACATGTCTGGTCAGCAACTGGTCAAGATTTCTATAGGTCAACCAGAGAGGTGGTTCTTGTAGGTGCAGATGGAGTCATATTCATGGTTGATTCTCAGGAACATTTGCTACAGGAGAATATGGCGAGCTGGAATGAGCTGGTAGCACTGGTGGCAGAGGAGGAAAGGCCACTGCCCATAGTTGTCTGTCTCAACAAACAGGACCTTCCTGGGGCAGTTCAGGAAGATGAAATACGAGAACGTCTAAAACTTCCTCGATCAGTCCCTGTGTTCAAGAGTATTGCCAAGGACGGGTTCAATATCCTTGAAGCCTTCCAGCATCTCTTTCGAGATGCGATGCGTGCAAGTGTTCTGACAAAGCCCTTGTAGTAAATCAAGAAAGGCGCAAAATCGTCATCTGTAACGAACGATTTATACGACCTCATGTAACTGCGGCGTTTAGTCTTGAGCCGTAGAAAACGATGATGACGGATTCAAGAACATGAGGAATCATTCTTGAACACAGATCAAGACCAGACCCGTTTTGTTTTTGTCACAGGTGGCGTACTCTCTGGGATTGGGAAGGGTGTCACAACAGCATCAATTGCTAAGCTCTTCCAATTTCGAGGGTACGATATTCGTATAATGAAAATCGATCCTTATCTAAACATTGATCCGGGAACATTGAATCCTATCGAACACGGAGAGGTATTTGTCACAGACCAACCATGGACTTTTCGGCCCGCAGAAGGATTTGAGTTTAGAATTTCGGAGATAGATTTGGATTTTGGCACATACGAACGATTTACAGGTATGGAAGTACATCCATCGCAAAACATCACATCAGGTCAGATCTATATTTCAGTGATTTTGGGAGAACGAAAAGGAAGTTTTCTGGGGAGGACTGTTCAGATAATCCCTCATGTCACAAACAGAATAAAACAACGAATATGGAAAGTAGTCGAAGAACAGAACCCCGACGTGTTATTAATAGAAATAGGAGGTACTGCAGGGGACATCGAGGCAATGCCTTTTCTCGAGGCGGTTCGACAACTGGTAAGTGAAGTTGGTCGTGAAAGAGCTGCCCTTGTGCATGTGACTCTTGTTCCCTACATAGGATCTGTTGGAGAGTTTAAGACAAAACCGACCCAGCATAGTGTTAGGACACTCCAAGGTCTTGGTCTTCAACCTGACGTCATAATCTGCCGAGCTGAAAAGGAGCTTCCACCTTCAGCCGAAAGCAAGATTGCTCTCTTCTGCAACGTTCCTCAGAACCATGTCATTTCAAATCCTGATATTCCAGTGATTTATCGACTGCCATTGTCATTCGAGGAGCAAGGGCTCGGGAGCATTCTAACTGGTCATCTAGGGTTAGAGGAACGTGCACCCGATGCCGAGAAGTGGCGTGAAATGGTCAAGACATTCGAATCCCCGTCGGAGAGCCTTATCATTGCAATGCCTGGGAAGTATACCACACTCAGTGATTCCTACAAAAGTATCAATGAGGCCCTCTCTCATGCTGCCGCTGCATGCGGAGCCCATGTGAAGATTAAGTGGATTGAAACCGAGGAGCGTTGCG
>JAHQWZ010000260.1 GCA_029856425.1 Candidatus Thorarchaeota archaeon | reverse complement strand
TTATTCAAATAAGCCCTTTCGATGTAGAAAGGTTCAAAAATTACAGAAAAAAGTGTGTCTCGAATAGATTGAAAAGAAAAGTTAGTGTCTCCACAATAAACCGTGAGCTTGCCTGCTTAAAACACAGCTTTGGTCTCGCCATTGTGTGGAAATTCACGACTGAGAATCCTGTAAAACAAATTCAATTTTTTAAGGAGAACGGTGGAAGAGTAAGATATTTAGAGCTTCATGAAATTGATAGACTCCTCAAAGCTTGCAAGTACGAGCCACCAAAAATGCCCCGAATGTCTTCCTAAACTCAGGGACAGCAAGGACGGTCTCAACCGGATCATTATGCCCCTCCTTCTTCATTCTAAGGTTGGCAGCAAGCTCTAGTGCATCATGATATGGCCGCTGCAAGAATCTTGGCCAATTCGCATGGTCAGGATTGACGTCGACGGCTGCTATTCTGACCCTTGCCTTTCGAATAAGTCGAGCAGCCTTTACCAAATCTCTGATGGGAGTATATCTTGCATGACCAGGACCCACGGACTGAGCCAGAGGAATGTTTGGTGAGAAATCAGATATGAGCACAATCAGAGGTTCAACACTCCTATTTCTCATTCTCTCTCTTCGTACAGTTTGCAATGCTTTCATTAGTGCCTCTGCGAGGGGAGTAAGGCCAGATACACGAAGCTTGCCTAGAGCTCTGTAGATTTTGTTCCAATTACTTGTGGGGGCTTGTACCTCAATAGCGCCGCTGTCTTTGAATGCTATAATTCCAGTTCTGTCCTTTGAGCCTCGTGTTTCTTGCTCGATGGCCTCAAGAATTTCCCGCACTTCCTTCATTGACCCTTTCATTGACATACTCACATCTATGACGAGTAGGACTGTCAGAGGTGTCCGACCCGTGAAAACAGACTCGCGGATATCTTCGTTAGTAACTTCGACTCTCTGAGATGGATGAAGCCTTCCGAGTCGTGAAATCGCAGCCACAATTGTTGCAGGAATATTGATGCTCTTCACCTCACCTTGAGGTTTACGTGACCTCACAGGCCTTCCATACTGGCTGGAGTCCGAAGTCTTCAAAGAGCCCATTGAACGAGAGCTGACTCGCTTCTGAATCCATCCGCCCGATGAAACAACTGACTTCCTCATTATCTTACTATGAAGTTCCTCGATGTCAAATAGCTCCTCGCCAGTGTCAAGATCCGGAAGCTTGACAAAGAACCCAGAGTCTATACCAAATGGTTCTCTAACTTCGGACTTGGAACTTATGACTCTCGTTTCTTTCTTTGCGCTGTATGGTCTAGTTGCAACTCCCCATTCATCTCCCGGCTCTGGAACTTCCATGCCGGGCTCGACTGTATCAATTCCAGCAGCTGGCCCGCTCTCTCGTGTAGTCATAATGCTAAGCCATTTTCTGATGAGAATGTATATCATGGGCGCAAAAATAATCGTGTCAAGTATGAGTACAGGTAGAGTTGGAAACACTCCAGGAGAAATTCCAAAGAGCAAGTTGATTGGAGCCCAGTAAATCCACGCAAAGTATGCAAAGACAATAACCATCATTATTGCACATAGTGTCCCTTTGATAGCATCTCCGAGGGGATTTCTTACTCCCTCAGCTTTTTTTTTTGTCCTTCCTGCCTTCCAGCAGCCGCAAACTTCTCGCCTCGACCGAAGCGGCCGCCACTCATGCGCTTTTCAGAATCATCCTTTGCAGAAGCAGGGACCTCCGTTGGAGATGCACGTTTGTCATTCTTCCTAGTGATCTCTGCTGCTTTGGTGATTGCCATGTCAATGTCATTAGAGGAGGGTGGTTCTAAAAGGCCACCTCTACGAGTTCTGTGACTTAGAGTAAGCTGCGCAGCCAGCTTCATATCTTCCAATGTAACCTCAGTACGGCCATCGTACGCAGCGTTTGTTATAGCTACCTTACTGATGATAATGTCCGGTCGTACACCGTCCACTTCAAGTGCGTCAATTGCCATGGCGATTGCTCTAAGACAGTGATCGGGAAGCTCTACTTCATGAATGATTGATTTTGCATTGATAATCTTCTTTCTAAGCTCTGACTGCTCTTGAGACCAGTCTTTCTCGAACTGATCGGGATTGCTCTCAAATTCCAAGTTCCTTCGTACCAGTTGCATTCGCTCTTCTATGGTATGATCAGAACCCACAGCAACATGCAGCGGAAACCGGTCCAACAACTGAGGTCTAAGTTCGCCCTCCTCAGGATTCATTGTTCCTATCAGCACAAAATCTGAAGGATGTGCAATGGATATTCCTTCTCGCTCTATTACGTTGATTTTGGTTGCAGCTGCATCAAGTAAATCATCGACCAAGTGGTCTGGGAGAAGGTTGACCTCATCAACATAGAGCACATTTTGATGGGCTTCCGCCAGGATTCCAGGCCTCAGTGCCTGAATACCTTCCTGAAGTACACGCTCAATATCAAGTGCTCCAATCAATCGGTCCTCAGTCGTGGAGAGAGGGAGGTTTACAACACGCATCTTCCGCGTAATGCTTTTCAAAGGCTTCTTCTTGGCCAGCAATTCCATGCAATCCTGGCAGAGCATCTCCTCTCTATAGGGATTACAGCCAAACCGACACCCCTTTACCACATCCACTTCAGGGAGAAGGTCAGCTAGTGCCCTCACAACCGTAGTCTTTCCAGACCCTTTGGGTCCTGATATCAGCACTCCACCAATACGTGGATTGACACCGTTTAGAATCAGAGCTAGCTTTAGCTTCGTGAGTCCTACTATTGATGTGAAGGGTAACACGGATCGCTTCAGTTCGCTCAATTGTACTTCATCCCGTAGAGAAAAAGTAACACACTCAAATAAGGGTGCGCGTCTATGTAAGGGTGGGACTAAGTATGATTTCTCACCTTCTCCATCTTGAATGTCCACAGTGCAGCAGAAGCCATTCAGCTGAAGCTCATGCAACTTTCTGTGTTTGTGGATCGCCTCTCTTTGCGGTGTACGATCTATTCAGTGTGATCGAAGACATTCAGAGGGAGCAGTTTCCCTCGAAGGTAAATTCAATGTGGAGATATTCACAACTACTTCCTGTGAAGTCACCCTCATTCATCTACAGCTTAGGAGAAGGATGGACGCCACTCATTAACACTCGGCGTCTTGGAAAGCATCTTGGCCTGAGATTCCTTAGCATAAAGGATGAAGCACAGAACCCTACAGGATCTTTCAAAGACCGAGGTCTATGTGTTGCCGTCTCCAAGCACCTGGAATTGGGCTCCATATCATTCGCATTGCCATCAGCAGGCAATGCAGCAGTTTCAGCAAGTGCATATGGTGCTGCAGGAGGTGCTGAGTGCTATATCTTCATGCCATCTGACACACCTGAACCATTTTTCCATGATTGCATCACATATGGTGCTGAAACCGCTAGGATTGAAGGTAACATATCTGATTGTGACAAGGCAATGAGAAAAGCTGAAGGCGATTGGACAGACCTCTCCACAACGAAAGAACCGTATAGAATTGAGGGTAAG
>JAHQWZ010000008.1 GCA_029856425.1 Candidatus Thorarchaeota archaeon | reverse complement strand
CAATATTATTGGCTTATAGGCGAAATTTCTGCAGACAATCCCTCCACGAGCTCCAGCCTCTGTCGCAATCACTTCACCAGACCAGCCGACCCAAGAGGCGTTTATGTCAGTCACAAAAGCTGATACCATGAAGCTGATTTGTCGGCTTCTTTCCTTCTTCACCGACGTATCCACCTTGTTTTTTGCCCTAGAAGCCGCTGTACCAGGACGGTCCCCATATTTTGAAATGTTTACTACCTCTGGACGCGTGTCCTGTAAAAGATTGACCGTTTCTTCGAAATCCAAGTATGTTTCTCCAGGAAAGCCCACTATTATGTCTGTAGCCACAGTAGCTCTCGGAAATTTGCTGCGTATCTTAGAAACGACTCCAGTCCATTCAGAAACTGTATATTCACGTCCCATGGCAGCAAGTAGACTATTGCTCCCGGTCTGGAGGGGAACATGAAAGAACTTGAAGAAGTGCTCCGATTCCATTGTAGCAACTAGGTCATTAATAGTATCGAGGACCAAGTTGGGGTTGAACATTCCTAGTCTAAATCTATGTTCTCCTTTGATCTTGTTTAGGTCATTGAGAAGCTCAACAAGAGTTTCTCCTGTGTCGTGACCAAACACGCCTGCATCCTGTGATGTCAAGCGAATCTCTCCATAACCAAGATGCACGCACCTCTCCACTACACTATGTATCTCAGCGATTCCATAGCTTCGCACATTCCCCCTGGCAAATCTGACAGCGCAATAAGCGCAGCTTCCTAGACAGCCTTCACAGATGGGTATCGTGCAAATCACGCTGTCTGGCGGCCCCGTAAAGAATCGTAGTTTCGAATCAGAATCAGATTCAAGGTGAACTATTCCCCTTTCTCCCTTGAGCACCCGTTCTGCAACCATGCCGAGTGTGTCTATTGACTGTGGACCTAGAAGTGCTGCGAATCCAGGAATTGCATGTTGGATTCGACCTAGAGAGATGCGAGGTAGACATCCTGCCACTATGACCGGAATTGGTTGGATTTCAAGCTCCTCGAGACGATGGATTATTCTATCCTCTGTCGGTTCCTTTACGCCACATGTGTTGAGGACTATGAGGTCTGCCAATTCAATGTCAGCTGTCTGTTCTGCTCCTAGTCCATTCAGTCGTCCCACTATCAGGTCTGAATCTGCTTTATTGAGTGAACAACCATATGTTTCCAAATAGAACAATGTGTCATCCAAGATGTGATCTATCCTCCTTGGACATGAGGAAGCATTGTAATCTCATCATCTTGGGCAACAGCAGTGTTTTCACCCTCAAGTGTTGCGACATCCTTCTTGTTAAGCATTATAATCAGATTGCCGCTTATCTTGTCACCTTCCATGATTATCTGTTCTAACTCAGCACCACCCATCTCGAGTACACTATCGATCACATTTCGTACAGTGGACCCATCCGGTACATCCACAATGAGCACCTCACTGGCAAGAACCCTTCGAATTGGGCCGAAGGACTTGAACTTCACACGCACTTCAAAGACCGACCATAAGAGCTCTTCAAAGGGGTCCTATTCAGCGTTTTGATAGTGCAAAATGGCTTCATCTACGAGACTAGCGACAGATATGACGATTTCTTGAATCTCTTCAGGAGTGGCTGCATCATAATGGATGCCTACAGTCGATATCACAGGACGGGCCAGTGCTTTACACATTCTCTCAGCTGATGAGTTTGCCACAACGTAGTCCTTATGCCCCGGGAGCGTGATACTGTTGACGCTAATGGTCGAAGCATCTCTATAATGGCTCTTGGTCGGATAAGCAACTGCGACTCCGCCTATATGATGCTCGTCCCCTCCATAGATTGCCACCAATAGATCCTTGCCGATACTTTTTGCTTCAAGATAGATGATGTGCCTTCCTGCTTGTCTTTCAAACATCATGAGATTCATCCTCTCTGCGAGCAGAATTCATTCCTTACGCTTCTGTATCTGACTGCTTTTGAAGCATACGCCATGATAGGGTAAGTGTCTTGGGGTGAGCTGCACGATACTCATCCAAGTGACGGACTGCTGTGGAATACGGTGCGCCTTTGACCTTCTCGGGATTAGTATATGCCTCTTCAGATATATCTCTGAAGGCAGAAATAAGGACATCCAGCTCCTGTTTGGACTCGGTTTCAGTTGGTTCTATCATTAGTGCTTCAGGGACTATCAAAGGAAAATAGACTGTGGGTGCATGTACGCCGAAATCTAGGAGCCGTTTAGCCACATTCATGGCTGACACCCCGGTTTCGTTTAAAAGGTCCTCAGCCGAGATGACGCATTCATGCATTCGGGGAGCATCCTTCGAGTACGGCATGGTAAATCCGGGAATTGCACTTACGTGATGTCCAACGTAATTGGCATTCAGCACTGCATTTTCAGCCACTGTACGAATCCCTCTCTTGCCCAAGGAATAGATGTATGCATACGCCCTCACCAGCATTCCGAAGTTACCGAAGTACCCATGCACTTTGCCTATTGTTCGTGGGTAATCATAATCCCAATCGAAGCAGCCATCTGAGCGCCTCACAATGCGGGGGACTGGGAGAAAATCCGTAAGCTCGTCCTTTACTCCAACAGCACCAGCACCGGGACCACCACCTCCATGAGGAGTGGAGAATGACTTGTGCAGGTTCATATGAACTACGTCAAAGCCCATATCCCCAGGCCTCGTTATACCCATGATTGCGTTCAAATTGGCACCATCATAGTAGAGAAGTCCGCCTGCATCATGGACAATGTCCGCAATCTCTTCGATATCTTTCTCAAAAACCCCTATCGTGTTTGGATTTGTGAGCATTAGCCCAGCTGTCTTTGGACCTGCTGCGGTCTTTAGAGCATCTATATTCACCAGCCCATCTTCACTGGAAGGCACTACGACTACCTTATAACCCGCCATAGCTGCAGATGCTGGATTTGTGCCATGAGCGGCGTCAGGTATGAGCATTTCATTGCGCTGTTCGCATTCATGAGTTATGCATCTGTGGTATTCACGGATCAGCATCACACCTGTATATTCTCCCTGCGCCCCTGCAGCAGGCTGTAATGTAACAGCATCCATTCCAGTGATTTCAGTCAGCCATTGTTCTAGTTCCCACATCAGTTCCAGTGCGCCCTGACTGGTTGCAACATCCTGACTTGGATGAAGCCAAGCAAAGCCGTCAAGATTGGCAGCCCAGTCGTTGATCACTGGATTATACTTCATTGTACAGCTACCAAGTGGATACGTGCCTGTTGATACCGAGAAGTTCATCTGCGATAGGCGTGTGAAGTGTCTTATGACCTGAAGCTCTGAAACCTCAGGAATTTCAGGTTCCTTCTCGCGTTGCATCGCCTTGGGAATGAGGGAGTCGAGGGCGCCTACAGTCTTTCGAATTTCATCTTCAACTTCAGGGTACTGATGGCTTGTAGTTCCAGCTCTCGATTTCTCGAATATTAGAGGAACATCCCAACGGGCTTGGCGATATTCAGATCTCTCTGTCATTACTTGCCACCTCCATCATTCACAATTTGATTGATAGCATTCACCAGCTCATCAATTGCATCTTTCGTATGAATCTCTGTGACAGAGATGAGCATGGACTCGCCAAGGTCAGGAAATTCGGAGGTCAGAATTTTCCCTCCGTGGATTCCTCGCTCCAAGAGACCCTCATGCACTGATTGAGCTGAAACACCACCTTTGAAGGAAACCACGAATTCCTTCCAAAAGGCATCACCTATCGAAGGAGCATGCACATCAGATAATGCGTTCAGTCTATTCGCAGCATAGTGTGACTTGTAAGTGATAGTTTCACCAATCTCTCTGAAACCAGCAGGGCCCAGTAATGATGTGTCTATTGCAGCAGTCACAGCGATGAGTGCTTGGTTTGAACAGATGTTACTAGTGGCCTTCTCCCTTCGAATGTGCTGCTCTCGTGGACTCAGAGTGAGCACAAATCCGCGTTTGAATGGCTCATCTGAGGTCCTGGTCATTCCAACAAGCCGACCTGGTAATTGCCGGATCAGTTTCATATCATCGATGCATCCAAATACCCCAAGAAGTGGACCGCCATAGGACATTGGTGACCCCAGCCCTTGTCCCTCTGCAACAACAATGTCTGCGCCATAGTCCCCGGGGGGGCGCATTATGCCCATGGACATTATGTCAACTCCCGCTATCAGCAGGGCGTTTGCCTCATGAACCAATTCGTTGATCCTGTCGACACCAACCTCTATGAATCCAAGATAGCTGGGATTCTCAAGATACACTGCTGCAACATTCTCGCTAAGTCTGGACTCAAGATCCCCAAGGTTCATCTGTCCGGTCTTTCGTTCATAGTCTATCTCCTGTATGTCGATTCCAAGGGGTTCAGTATAGGTCTTGACGACGCGCCAATGGACTGGACTGATGGTGCCTGGAACAAGGACCAAGTTACGCTTCTTCTTTACTCGAACGCTCATCAAGATGGCTTCTGCAAGGGCACTAGCCATATCGTACATGCTGCTGTTGACTACATCAATCCCTAGCAATTCAGCCATCAGACTTTGGTATTCAAAGAGCGTCTGGAGCATCCCCTGGCTTATCTCTGGTTGGTAGCTTGTATAGGCTGTTACGAACTCCGAACGACCTGCAAGAGATTTAGTGGCTGAGGGAATATAGTGCATACCGAGACCATCACCGAGGAAAACCCTCCCACTGTCAGCAGGCTCGTTCTTTTCCGCAAGCTCCTGCATCCTACGTGCTACCTCAATCTCTGTGTGGGAATCGGCTATGTCGAGATCACGATTTAGTCTGAACTTCTCAGGGATGTTCGAGAAGAGCTCGTCTAGATTGTTTCTTCCAATCGATTTGAGCATCTCCTGTTTTACGTCTTCAGTAAGGGGAAGCCACGGATGTTTGAAGTCCATAAGTATATCCACCAGGCATTCTTGCTGATAATGGTCCGAACGACACAGCAAAATAGCCTTTCCCCTTGGGTCAAGAGAAAGACATGGGCGGCTCGAATGCTTTTTATGCCGTGTTAAATGAGAGGCTTTGTGGAGGAAGTTCCGAACTCATGAAACCTTGGTTGATGGATATTCTGGCCTGTCCAGCCAAAGAGTGCAGAAGCGAGCTGCATCTAGAGGTTTATGAAAGCCACACCAAGAAGATAGATGAAGAGGAATTTGAAGAGATTGATGCCGCGTTAATAACATGCCCAAAGTGTGGACGCTGGTATCCTGTAATCGATGGAATCCCCTGTATGCTGCCCGATGATTTAAGGACAGCTGGAAAGCAGAATATTGAGGAAACTGCGTTTCTCAAACGATGGAAAAAACGCATCCCCTCCGAAATCCTTGAAAAGGGGTTGCCATTTGGCCTGTCAACCGAAGATTGAAAGGTCTTGGTGCTTGCAAAGTAACACACAGCCCCGTGGTGTAGCGGTCCAGCATAATGGGTTTTGGCCTCATTGACGGAGGTTCAAATCCTCCCGGGGCTACCACTTATCTATTTGTGGGGATTTCTATTGACTGAGAAGAATCAATTTGAAAGAGCAATGAAAGCAACAATTGAGAATGCAGAAGAATTCCTGCGAAACTCCAAGATTCTCGGAGATCGGGGAAGTGTTGGGCATGCAACTAGCCTAGCTGTACTTGGTTTCGAAGAGGCACACAAGGCATACCTCATCTCCTTTTTCCTTCCAATTTTCGATGGTATGATTAGCGAAGATTATCGAGATAGATTGAGAAGTCATATTGTGAAACATGAATGGAAGCAGTTGCGTGCAAAGCAGTTTCGTACTGGCTTAGAGCTTCTACTGAAGACAGGAGGTCTGTCTGAAGATAGTCGAAGATTTCTAGGAATCCCTGTCTTATCCGAGATTGAACCAAGTACAGAATATGCATTTTCAAAGAAGCTGAATATAATCAAAAACGACGGGCTTTACACAGATCCTTTCAGAAACCCAATATGGTATCCTTTGGGGATTAAAGCCGAAACACTGGAAGCGGTTCAGGCTTTGGCTAGTACTCAAATCGAATCAGTGAAACGTATTGTGAAAGTGCTCACTACTATGCGTTTTCTTCCTAACACAATATTGGGATCAGTTAGAAACGAGCTGACTAGTTTATCCAAGACACTTAGGGAGTTGGAGAAGGAAGGAGATTCCAGTCTAGACAAGCTGGAAGAGCGATTTTCTAAGCATGGCGAAATCGGCAAGATTATTGCGTCACTTGCATTGGAATATCTCAGAAGTGAAAGACTTAGACAGATTAAACGTGAGAAAGAAAGGATAGAAAGATAGCGGCCCTCTCAGACCCAGGTTCGAGTCCTGGCGGGGCTACCACCTATTTTTCCTTTACACCGATAGGCTCAGATGGGTCTTCGATTTGCACTCTGAAAAGCCTCTTGACCTGAGTCAAGACTAGACGGTTTCCATTGACCATCACTTCGATTTCAATATGGTCTTGAAGCCCAGAGGTCGATATCTTCTTCTCGAGAACCGCCTGAACCTGAAAGACTCCTGCTGGATTGTCCATTACCACAGTCAATCGGAGCGGCTTTTCGCCCTTGTCTAGAATAATATCCCGGATGGCCATGGCACTGACAGAGTGAATGTCCACCTTCCCCTTCTGGAACGGTATAATCGTACGACCCCTTGTTAGGTCGCAGCCGTCACCGATCTTGGTGATGCCAGCCTCAAATGTCAAACATTGTGTGTCATCATCGTGTGCATAGATTCCATGTGCAATGAAACTCAGAATATCAGTTGCTTTGGCTGGATCATCATAGATCTCAACCAGCTTTGATTCAAGAATGGGAATCGCCAATGATAGTGACGCTTGAGGATGCTCAGTTCTGTGGACAACCATTCCAATGTCGTGGAGATAAGTGGATGCTAGGACTACAAGACGAGCATCATCAGTGTCACCGATTTCCTCTGCTACAATATTGGGCTGAAATGTTTCGTCTAGAATATCAAACGCCTTCAGTGCATTCCAAGTTGCTACTTCGGCATGGACCTGACCATGGTCAGTGTATCCAAGCCTGGAAACTGCCATCCTGTTCGCAGTCTTTAGGTATGATTGGACCTTGGGAGAACCTGCAAGATATTGATACATCTGTAATGCCTTCGTATTAGGCGCCAGAAGTTCTCGGACACTGATTTCATCGCGATTAAAGAATTCGTTCATAGTTCGCCCTCGAGGGGAAATCCAATTGTTGGTTCTTATGATAAGACTTGCGAAAGCTGCTCTACAAGTCCTAAAGCTCACCGGCTTCCTCTTGGATTGTCAGTAGAGTGCGGTCAATCGCACTTGTTGCCTTCTGGATCGTCTTCAGGTAGTCCTGACGGGACTTCTCAAAGGCAACTCGGCTGATTCTCTGTTTCTTCTTCCGAAGCAGCAGCTGACGGAGACCTGCTTTTGCACCTTCAATCCTCTCGTTATGGAGTTCCAGCTGAGCCACCATATCGCGATATCTTGCACCATGACTTGAGAGCTCATCCCTTACCCTTGGAAGATCCGAGTCGATTTTATCAAGCTGTGATTTAACATCACGTTCACGAATCATGAACTCGCGCTTTTTGACCTTGCCTCGCCTTCTTGCGGCTTCCAGTTTCTCAAGGTCCATGTTCAAGGCGGTCTTCCTTGAGTAGAGGTTCGCAAACTCTCGAAGCAGCTCTGGGGGGGCTCCCGCCTGTCTTTGCTCTTCAATTGTGGCATCTTCCTCTTCGAACTCTCCTCCCTCAATCCCCAGACGCACTCTTCTATAGGAAACATAAGCAAGAGCAAGAAGGCCTACAATTGCGGTGAAGGCAAGTGGCCTCGCAGCAATGAGGAAGGATACTTGGTATAGGAGCTGGATTTCTATTGGATTGAAGTTGGTTGTATTGTAGACATCGTACCTGAGAGTTGTGTCGAACACCCCATACAAGAGTCTGTATTGGCCAGAAACGCTGAGCGTGTTCACAGAATAGGGCAAGACGAGATCCACGCAATGGTGCTCTATGACAATCTCATCAAGTGTACCAATTGGAATGTCAAGAAGATTACCGCCTTCTGCAAGTTCCTCATACTCGTTAATCTGAACCATATATTCTACGCTGAACTCATACGAGTAGCCAGGCTGAAACTGCGGCGGACCAAACCGGTCTTCCAAGAGCTGGATAGTTATCGATTTGGAAACGTTCCATTCACTCTCTACCGTGAGTTGTGAATCAACAAGTAAGCCGACCCGGTCATAGATCTTGATGCCCGTAGAATAGGCGGGTATGGTGAATGTGACCTGACTCTCTGGTGATAAGCCAATGTTGTCAATACGAATTGTATCCTTGTAGGAGAGCCAGCCCCAGGGATTTACTCGAATCACGGTTGTTCGATCAGATACAATGTGTGTTGTGAAAGATCTGAAAGCATTTGTGAACTCTTCAACGGCGAGCGGTGCTAGATTCCTTACTGTAGTATCTGGAGCAGTATAGTCAGGGGATTGCGAGTCACCCGTTCGGTATGACGTAACTATAGACGCTTCTCTGATGACATAGGGGACTACTGGAAACTTCAGGAATGTGATCTCATATTCCTTGTTTGTGATGTCCATCAGCGTGTTAAGAGAATGCATCTGCATAGTCATGGAGAGGGTGTAGGTCTTGCCATAATTGACTGTTTTCTGGAAGTAAATGCGCCAGTGCATCAGTCCATTTCGGTCTTCAAGTCGCATTACCTCTAGGGTCTTTCCTTCACTATCGACTGCAGCGACTGAGAGGAGGTTTGACGCCCACTTCACAGGAAGGTACACTTCAAACGCAGAAATCACAGAAGAGCCGTTGTTTGTGATTGTGAAGCGGTCCAAAATGCGGGTCCGCAGGTACGACTCTGTGCTGATAGTTCGTGTAACATCAAGCCGCATACCAAGCAGCGGGAGATATGGACGCACGAGATTGATGTCGACAGACGCAATGGTGGTTGTATTAGTTGGATCTGAGGCATTGAACCAGATAGTATGAATACCGTCATCATAGCTGGATAGGTCCAAACGATATTCCCAGAAAGTAGTTTCACTATTGAATGCTAAACCAATCCACGATTCTTCATCATCTAGGCGATATTGGACGTTTCTTACTCGAGTATTGTCAGTTGCTTTGACCTCCAGGGTAGTAACCCATGCCAATGACTCTCCTTGAGCTGGACTCTCTATGATGAGGGTGGGCCCTGCGTTGGGAATAAACATGGCCATTGGGCAATTAGACCAGGGAGTACGTGCGACTGGGAGCGCCCTAGTGTCCTCGGTATTGCCATACATGAAGATGAATGGGTACATGACATCAGTGCTATTGAAGAGTGGTATGTCATCAGGTTCAGTACTGTTCATAGCAATGATGTACTCCAGTTGAGTATTTGCACCATCATCTGTAGCATTAGCAGATAGTATTCTGTCTTGATTGGAATCTGTAACATGTTGGAGGGTGCTCACACCATGCTCATCGCTATAGACAATCTGACTTTCGTCAGCAGGATTATCTCTTCTTGTTTCTCCTCCTCTTGTGATTCTTGTGAGAGTAATTTCATACTCAAGGTCAAGGCCATAGAGAAAGTGGGTTGGATCTGTATATGCCTCTGCTGCTGGAATGACAAAATGACGCACTTCGCCGATTCTCATCCCGAAGATTGCTTCCCGGTACATGGTTAGCGAACTAAGGCTAGCTAGCGCCTCTTCTGATTCGTCGTCTGGAAAGACACCCTCCTGAAATACTGTGCCGTTCGGAAGAGTAAGGATGTAGTGAACGGTGACAGAGTCGGTGCCAATGGCCCTCCAGATTTCGTCTGATGGAGTCCCAGGAGCATATCCGTAGATTAGATCACTATTATTCAGACCTGCTGAAGTGAAGCTGTCAGTATAGTTCTGCCAGCCAACGCCAATCCATCCAGAAGTTGGAGCCTCTAATCCGAGATAGAAGGTGGTGCCATTATGTTCCATGTAAGCTGTTATCCCGGTCATAGAATCTGTGAAGCTAAATGCATACTCTTGCGGGTCTATAATCCCGTCAGCAGCCCCGTAGTGTCTATCCGCAAATGGAATTGATAGATTATTCGTGGATTCAGCCACTAAGCTGAGCTGCGTTGCATCATGAGCCAAATTGTCAGAATCCCAAATTCCTGTTGAGGGAACCACAGCTAGGACGCTACTAGTCAAAAAGAGCGCCATTATCGCGATTGTTCCTATCCTTCTATGCAGCAGGCTCAATCCAAATCACCGTGAATCAATAGGGTCCGCGGTATACCGTCTACTTGATAGGCCGCGAACGATGCGCTCGAACCTCTGGACTCGTTAAATAGGTTTCGTCATGCGAATCGTTGTACCACTGCATTCTTCTATCCGAAAAGTGTAAAAAAGCGACGCAATTGAGCCTAAAAAGGAGAAACGCCCAAGTTGTTGACGGTCCTCATAGCCATCATTCTTGCTTTTTCACTAGTAGTCATTACAATGCCTAGAACGATTAAGATTCTGAAGGAAAAGGACATAATGGGCATAGATGTCCATAAGCCCGACAAACCGAAAGTGGCGAAAGGAGGAGGATTTGTGGTTCTTTTCGCCATGGTGACCTCCTTGCTGATTGTGATAGGAATCACAACATTTCAGGGGCAGGAGATCGATACTGGTCTGCTAGCAGCTCTGGTTTCAATACTACTAGCTGGAATGATTGGGCTCTTGGATGACAATCTCGACTTCAGGAATCGGACCAAGATTGTGCTTCCCATGCTTGCCTCCATCCCAATGATGGCAATGCAGGTAGGAACAACCACAATGTCCATCCCGCTAATCGGGACTGTTGATCTAGGTGTGCTTTATCCCCTGGTCGTCATTCCGTTGATGATGACTTTCATTATTGATTCCACCAACATGTATGGAGGAATGAATGGTCTAGAAGCAGGTCTCGCTGCTGTCAACTCCGGGTCCCTGATTTTGTATGTCGTGTTACTATCGTTCATCGATGCAACTGAAACCAGCCAAGCTCTTCTGGACTCAGGAGTGGTGGCAGGTGCTCTTCTTGGTGCATGCTTGGCATTCCTAATCTTTAACCGCTTCCCCGCGAAGATATTGCCTGGAGATGTTGGAAGACTGCCAATGGGAGCTGCCATAGCTGCAGCACTCATATTGGGTAATATGGACAGACTCGCCATTTTCCTGTACTTGCCATTCGGCCTTAATTTTCTCCTTTATATCATGTACAGAACCTACGTGCACCGAAAGGGGATTGAATACGTGAAGTTTGCCAGTCCAAGGGAGGATGGGACTCTCGAGGTAGTCGGACCGTTCACAATGTACTGGATATTGCCACACATGTCAGATAATGTAACTGAAAAGAGGAACGTATCCCTATTGATACTGATACAGGCGGTTATTGCATTCAGTGCAGTTTTCCTACTTGTCCTCTAAATTATTGATGCTACTCTAATTTGTCAGGAAGATAAGTTTCAACGACAAAGTCCGTGCCATACCTACTGAATGCTTGTTGTTCGGCCTTTCTTCGCAGACTACGAAACTCGGCTATATGTTTCTGCCAAATATGTCCTGTATATCTAATATCACGTGCAAGTTCGTCCAGTCGTTTGAGGTCTACGCTGGACATTGGTTCAGAAGGCAGTGAATACTCACGAATGTCCGCTGGAGTCACACCAATCCATTTAGCGTTGGGAATCGTTAGTCCAGAGATATGGGCTGCATTAGCGCTGCCGCTCTTGACGACCTGAGCAATATGCATTCCCCAAGGGTCTCCATCGGTGAATAGAAACACAGGAAGGTCAAATGCCTCATGCAGTTTTCGCATTAGAGTACGTGTTGATCGTGGCGGCTGACCTCCCAATTGCACAAGTATCGCCCGAAAACGTTTCCAAGCTTTGGTTTCAATCAGTCGTGAGAACATTCCACCAGACTCTACTGCTAAAATCATCTTTGCATCTGTTTCTGCAGGCTCTGCCGTCATCAGTGCTCTCCCTATTGGAAGTCCATCTGGGCTCAGCGTAAGGTCAACTTCCCGTCCTTCGTATCCGGGAACTGTGTAATTCATCTTGACTGAACCGAAAACAGATGAGTGCTCCTCTGGATAGATACCAAAGGCTTCACGCGGCTGGCCTGTCAGACACTCAAGGTCAGTAATGATACGATCCGACTCTCCTTGGTCATTAAATCTCACTTCAAAAGCTTCACTGGAATAATACAAGTCCCTCAATGAGCTTGTTCGATTGCTATCTAGGAGTTGCTTAGCGAAATATGCCACCCATGTGAGCTGTGCGAAGCTCCGAATATGCTTCAGATTACTCGAGTCCCTCTTTACCTTGGATTCTCCAAGAACAAACTGATTGAGTTCTGCATCAAACTCAATATTATCAGTGCCTCGATTTGGTAGGTCTACTACTGGAAATCTTCCTTCTGTTATGGCCTCTGTTATTCTCAATCCTATTTCCTTGAGTGTGTCGACTGGTTTCTGTTCAGACATCAGTGTTCACCTCAAAGAGGGATCTAACCATGTGTGTCGTAGAGGAAGGCGGTTCAACCTCTGCGAGGGCTGGTCCATACTTGGTAACAATTTTGAACATCTCCGAGAACTCCTGCATCTTTCTTGCATCGCGTTTGGATTGCTCTTTGCGACATGCAAACTTCCTCAACGATCGTCCAAGCGAGCGAATAAGTCCAGTAACGTCTGTTTCTATCTCTTTCATATGTGCCAATGACTGCTTTCCAGCTGCTCTGTACGGCACTTTTGTTGATCCAAAATGAATGAAGAGGGCGACAGGCATGGGCACAGAGATTCCATAGTGTTTCCAATTGAGCCGCTTTACTGACTTTGTCAATATGTCGTCGCTTGCATCATATAGTAGGGGTACTCGATTTGCAAAACGATAGAGTGTGGGGGTGTCACCCTTTGGGAACTCATTTCCGACGGCAATGATGCCCTCAACGAAGAACGGGTGTCCTTGCCATTCTGAGGGGCTCCGTTTTGAATATTGCATCCATGAGTTGCTGAAGAGGGACTCTACAGAGAGGAGGAAAGCCTCCTCGCCTATTGGACTAAGACATCTGCTATCTGGAGGTCCAAATCCATCAAATCTGCGGAGGGATAAACTTAGACTCGTAATATCCGCACGGGTGAGTGATTCGATTCTCAGACCTGGGTCAATACCAACGAATTTCAGAAAACGCGTAGCTGTTCTTGTCCCCACCTGTTGAAACGAATCGACCAGGAAATCGTGAATCTTGGTCGAAGGACTCCTAGCCATCATTCTCCGTAATAGCTCCAAGTCGGCAACTCTGGGATGCGGTTTAGATGAAACCGGTGCATCTGGAACTTTATGAGACCAACCGCCCACTACTTCAGTCGACTCACCATCAAAACCAAACTCAATAACCGCATGGGGAGAGGCAATTGTGGTTAATCGGATGTATTCAACAACTCGTTCTTTAGCCCGTTTCAAATCACCCCTCAGTGTGATTGCCACAGTCGTGCCATCTTTGGACCGGGACTTTTCCCGCTCATTCTCAATAATCGGCAGATTCTTCTCTACATCAATCAGAAGACTGTAGATTCTTCCCGGGCCAGAGCTATTCTGGGTATGAATAAAAACAGGTGAATCTGCGGTGATTTGACCATATAGGATTGCCATTGTCACTCCAAGCCCGAATGTGCCTCTCTTCTGTTTCTGATCATACTTGCTACCGTACAAAACCCTCCCAAATGCTTCGGGCACTTGTTGATATGGAAGCCCTGTTCCATTGTCAGCTACTCTGATACTCAAGACATCAGATGACAGACTGTCTATTGTAATCCTTATCTTAGGAATGCATTGCGCGTCTTCGCAGGCGTCCAGACTATTCTCGACAAGCTCTCTCAAGGTGGAATAGACCGATTGTGTGGAATTCCCGAATCCTGCCATTTGGCGGTTCCTGTAGAAGAACTCAGCAGGCGAAATACTACGAAAACCTTCCACAGACTGATTTATCACGGTCATTGCTCAACTGCCAAAAGGCCCATAGGGATTATTAGCTCGGGTATTACGTCGCTTTAGAGATCTGTATCTTCCCAGAGCTCTGCCTCCATTCTGGTCATATCTCTTCGTGCTCTCTCTAGCATCGCATAGACTGCACCATGAGGGGCTCCACCAATAATCATATCGACAGCTTTCTGAGCATACTGGAGTCCAGGATCGTAACCGATGAGGGCAACAGTTCTTCCATAGATTGATATTTTGACCTCTGTGATCTGCTCAATTGCGCGTCTAGTCCGTCCTTTCTCTCCAATGATTCTACCAGCTACCCGCTTTAGTTGGTTGGGAGACGACCCAACCACTTCGCGGAGTGAGATGACGATTAGACGCGCATCCTCATCAATGAGAGACAGTGCGTTCTTTGGACTGAATCCCCGAGCCATAGCTCGAATTATGTCCTTGGCTTTCCAGGCTAAGACCGGGTCCTCTGTGTCCTCGCGACCGGTTATCTTTACAATGCCCTCCGAGTCTACCTCAATATTCGTGTTTGTGAGCTTCTCAACTCTCTTTCTCACTCTGCCATTTCGCCCTACAATCACGCCAACGCGTTCTGCTGGCACCCTGACAGTTTCATATAGCTGCATTTACTTTTCACCAGAGGACAGTATCTCTTTTGTTATTTCTTTGGGGTCCTCAGCATCGACACCAAGTTTCTGGAAAAAGGTTGTGATATTGCTGATGTCCCGGAGCAAGTAGCGACTCGCATTGTCGTGTGTCTTGAGAACAGCTTGGGACACGTCTATTACTACAGGACCATTATGCCACAGGATGTTGTATTCGCTAAGATCAGCATGAACTAGTCCTGCTTCAATATAGCCAATCTGAATCATGTTGATGATTTCGTTGAATGTGTCAACTGGAGAGTCAATTTCTACGTTCTTCATCAATTTTGCGGGGGTTCCGGAAGCTAAATCACCAATGAACTCCATAACAAGGACGTTCCTTTGAATATCAAGAGGTTTGGGAACACGCACTCCTGCTTCGTGATACCGATTCAGATTCTTGTACTCCTTGAGTGCCCACTGAGGGATCAGAGTTCTGCTACGACGACCAACACGTTTGAACCGGGGGTCCCCAACAATATATTCAAGCATAAAGTCTGTTTCAGCGGTGCTTACACGATATATCTTGACGGCCACAGGGGTGCCTTCAAGATCTTCTCCACAGTAGACGTTGGCTTCCTTTCCAGTGCTAATAGCGCCATGAAGCACATTGATGGCTCCTCTACTGAGAAGCTTGTATAGGGCTTTCAGAGTAGGAGGATCAATCACGCCTTCAACTACTTTGAATTCGTCAGAGTCCTTTCGCCGCTTCATCTTGCGACGGTCGAGCTCGGATAGATATCGCTCATGCTTCTTGTCTAGGTCTCTCAACTTGCCATGACTTCCTATCAGACGCGGAGGAACTAAATTCAGTGCAAATCCGATAGTTGTTCAGAAAAAGCTTGACCTAGAACATCTTCAGAAGGCCCCTCTTTTGCAGCCAGTCAAGCTCATTGCCTCGATATCTGTATACGACATCACACTTCTCATCGGATTGAAAGTCCCATGGAGTAATGAGGACTGTGTCACCAACACGCATCCAGACTCGTTTCTTCATTCGACCAGGTATGCGTCCTATACGAATCTCGCCATCCTCACATCGCACCCGGACCCTGTCAAAACCTAGCATTTGAATGATGATTCCATACATCTCTCCATCATCACGCCTGGGAGTTCTAACCCTGACGAGTTCTTCGGTTGGGGGACCTTGTGGTCGGCGTTTACCTCTACGGGACAAAATAATCCTCCGTTCATAGCCCATACTAGAGTGTCTTGGGCTTAACTCTCCATGCCGAGGGTGACCATTTAAGCGTAGCTCTCCACACATTCTTTAATTCAGTCATCAGACGGAATTAGATATACTCGATCATCTAGATACACGCCAAAAACAGTCTCTCCGGTTGACACATCTATAGTCAGATCCTTCTGATCAATCTCGTGCATGTCAAAACTCTTAGAGTCCATGATTTGGACTGGCTGACTATGATGATTCGACACAATCATGAATTGGCGCTTGTCTGACTCTGGTGAGATGAACTCAATAGTCCGCCATTTCGCACTTTTTGGATTAATTGTAAATCGATTTCCGTCCGGAAGACTATAGCAACTGAGACCACCACGTCCCATTGAAGTGACTTGACATGGTTTTGAGTCAATTCGTAAAAAGTCGCCAATCGTGAATCTCTGAAGTCGAATGAGGATGGTTATCCGGTACTTCTTCTTGCCTGCTTTGTCTTCGCCAACAAGCCTATAGTTCTCCTTGCGTTGGGCAAGGTATCTCTCTTGAAGCTCGTCTGCTATGCGCCTACAAAGGTGCTCAGAACCAATCTTGAAGTCTAGCCCATACTTGTCCCTGCTTACCTCTGTCACAAAGGCCTTTACATCCTTGCCATATTTCGCCACCGTTAGGTCAGTGACCACAGAAACAATCTCATCCTCTTCCTTGTCAGTGATTTGCCGCTCATCCGCTCTGACTTGGAGAATTGCTTCATGATAACCCCCACTCATCATAGCACATGTGTCGCATGTACCATAACTGAATCGCAACTCAATGGGATAACTCTCAGAATGCTCTGTGAGAGATGGTTCGGACTTCCCACTTGCAACGACTAAGATGTGACGAACTCGATCCAGAATTTTTTCCTGGGAGTACTCTAGCTGCACATCAGCAGCGTGTGTTTTGATCTCCTGCTGGAGTAAGATTTCAATCTCGTGCTCTATCAATTCTTCAGAATCGGATGTTTGCTCGATGATTGTTTTCCATCCACCTGGTACCTTAACTGCCCCGCATCTTTTGCACGCAAGTAATTTGAGTGGAGACCTTACCTCAACTAATGGATGTGCTCTTCTGTAACAATCGGCGCAGAGACCATCAATCAAAGATTTATCTCCACACTCATAGCAGGGGGTAGCCAAGGTCATCAACTGTGTTATTCTCTGTGATTCCTTAAAACGTGGTAGGATACAACCGTTTCATAATGCCATTGATTCAACGGAACCTTTTTTTGAATTATGATTGATAACTCCTCATGCCTCGAAGGAAGCAGTTCAGAAAGGTTTCACAAGAACCTGTGATATCCATCTTTAAGCCTGCTGGCATTCCTGCAAAAGAGCTTGACGAGATATCTATTACAGTTGACGAATTCGAGGCTATTAGACTGGCTGACTTTGAAGGATTAAATCAGAGGGACGCCAGTGATGCGATGCACGTCAGCCAACCCACGTTCAATCGAATTCTGACATCAGCAAGGAAAAAGATTGCTAAAACGATAGTGCGAGGAATTGTGCTGCGGATTGAGGGGGGAGAATACGTCTTACCCTGCGATGTCCGTGTGTTTGAATGTGAAAGATGCGAAACTATAGTAGAGGCCCCTCTTGGAGAGCCAAGACCTAGAAGCTGTCCCCAATGCGGCTCAAGTATCTTACATAGAAGAAAGAGGCCCAAAACAGACGAGGAATGATATGGATGACTACATACAAGATAGCAGTACCAGCGATTACTGAACAAGGACTTGACAGTCCAATAAGTGGACATTTTGGACATAGTCCAATGTTTGTTGTATCCACTGTTGTGGATGGCGAAATAACGAATGTGGAAACAGTGACAAATTCAGGGCATTCGAGTTGTGCTGAACCTGTTATGGCCTTGGCTGAGAGAGGTGTGAAGATTCTGATAGCTTCAGGAATGGGACGGCGTCCCTACATGATAACTCAAGAGGCAGGGATGACTGTTGTTAAGGCGGAAGGAGTCACTGTGGGAGAAGTTCTTCGAAACTATCTGGAAGGAAACTCATCCCATATGGGGTCAGATTCGCTGTGTGGCGGCGGATCAAATCATTCTTAGAGTCGTACCCACTGCGCATGCGGATGCCCTTCAATATATGCGACTGCCTGCTCATGTACAAAGCCGGCCTTCATTGCAGTTTTGACACTTGTTGACCCGACCATGTTTGCAATTGTTGCTCTGTTTAGGTGTTCAACACAGGTCTTGACATCAACCAATTCTTCACCATAGAACTCTCGAGAAACCTTGAACTTGACTGTCCCCTCTATCAGTGTCTTTCCAAGAAGGGATTCATCACACATTGCGACCACATAATGTCCATCGTGGGTCTCTCGAACGCGCATGTAGACATTAGGCAAGAATACACCCCCTATCAGACTGGTCTCACAGAAGTTCTGGCTCCGCATGCTGAGCAGATCAGATAATAGGCATTACCCGCTTTGGCCATACTAGTATCTGGACGAGTGCACACTGGACAGATTACGTACGACTCGATGTATCTATTCAGGACATCGTCTACTTGCTCGGGCATGAACTTTCCGTTAAAAATAGCATTACTCCCTTCAATGTTGCCAGCCGTGGCAAGTTGACCTGCGACGTACTTCAGTACTTCTTTACCAGGTCGGTTTAGAATATTGATTATCTCTTGGAAGTTCTGCCAGAAGCTCC
>JAHQWZ010000259.1 GCA_029856425.1 Candidatus Thorarchaeota archaeon | reverse complement strand
CTTTAGCCCATTCAAGACCTTTATGGCGGTTCATGTTTTTCTCAAAACGGGCTTTCAGCGTTCTGAGTAATTCTTCACGTTGTTCTGGTGACAACTCCATAATAATGCACCTAATTTCAATATTCCATAGACTAGCAAAGAGTTGGGTCTTCCTTACTAAAAAGCCATAAGGTTGAATACTCAAATTGTCAAAACCTGTCAAGATAATGATGTAGCGGGGTTCCCGATTACTTCTCCTGACTTTCTTTCAAAACAACGTCGACTAAGACATCTTCGTACTTCTCCTTTTCTTCAATCATTAAGTAGTGTGCTGAGTTTTCAAAAACGACTAGAGTTTTCCCCTTTTCTGCATTCAAATCACTATAGAAATCCTCGACGGGCCCTTTGGGGATAATCATATCATATTTGCCTTCAAAGAAGTATATGGGAACCTTCATCGAATCTATCTCTTCTGCAAAATTGACAGCTACTATTTCCTTCCATAAGGCATTCGTTGTGAAATTTCGACCTCTCCCCATTATCGTTCTAATTCCTTCTGATAAGGAGTATTCAGGTGATGTCAAATAAGGCAGTATAATGCCTATCATATTCCTAAAGGATGAATCTCGCAACATGCCTCCATATCGAACAATATACTTAGCTTTATCCCATAGTCCTTTAGGAGTTTCGTAGGGCGGAGGTCCAATCGCTTTAATCGCATTTTTATGTTTTACATTGCCCAATCTCTCAGCTTCTTGAACTGCAAAATCATAGGATATTCTCTCGTGTTCATAGTCGTTGATAATTTGGGCTACTCCGACATAAGCATGGACTTTTTCCGGATATTTATACGCTGTTTTGATTCCGATTAATGTTCCTGATGAGTGCGCGACAATGAAGACTTTAGAAGTGTCAAACCTATTTCGTAAATGGTCAATTAATTCACTACAATCTTCAACTAGTCTGTCCAGGGTCATTGACTCCACTGGGATTCTGGAATTAAATGACTTCCCTCCTCCTCGTTGATCCCAGTGCACCACTGTGAAATGCCTAATTAACTCAGCATCTACTCTCCGCGAACTTGACATACCCAATGAAGGTTCGCCAGGGCCCCCATGCAGAAAGAGTAGGATAGGATTACTCTTATCCATGCCTCTGATGAATATCCATTGCTTCAAATCTCCGAGTGTAATCTCCTCCAACGAGCTTATTCCATTTGGCGTTTCTATTCTTGTCGAATATCTCGAATATTGTTTATACAGCAACAAGCCAATAAGGAGAAGTAAAAAGAATCCTGTTATATCAATGATGATCAAGGGAACGATATTCATGCGATTTCTCCTCTCTACTCAACGGTTATGACCACATTCCCAATCTTCTGTCCTGTTTCAACATACCTATGTGCTTCAACCATCTCCTCCAACGGATAAGTCCTTTCGATGAACGTTCTTATCGTTCCTGCCTCGATCAGCTCTTTGAGGTAGACTAAATGTTTGCTTTGATAGTCTGACGAATAGCCTAATGCTTGCCTATTGCTTCTCTCTGCAGTCATTTTGTCGGTCCGTGATAGCCATCCGTTACCCAATAGGTAGATTCCATCCCCGCCTAGTGATCTCATACAACCAGAAAATGTTGCTTTGCCTACTATGTCAAAGATGACGTCATAGATCTCACCGCTCTCGGTAAAATCCTCTTCAGTGTAATCAATAACGTAGTCCGCTCCAAGTGTACGCATCATGTCAAACTTCCTCGCAATATCCACTGCAGTTACATCAGCCCCCCAGTACTTAGCAAGCTGGATTGCGAAGATTCCTATACTTCCACCAGCGCCATTGATTACTATTTTCTGACCACTTTGGAGATTTGCTTTTCTCATGAAATGCAGAGCCTCAAGTCCCCCAATTGGAACGGTTGAGGCTTCCTCAAAGGTCATGTTGGTTGGTTTCGATGCCACCAGTCCTTTTTCAGAAACACATGTGTACTCGGCATAAGCACCCATGCCAAATCCGGTAGCGGCAAAAACTTGGTCTCCTTCCCTAAACAGAGTCACGTTTTCTCCGATTTCTTCAACCACACCTGCTAATTCCTGACCCAATATTGTCTTTCTGGGTCCTCTGAGACCGACCGCTAGACGCATGAGAAGCCTCAATCGGAGAGGATATGAGAAATTGAAACCCCGCATTTCGCAATCCCCCGCTATTACTGTTATCGCATGATTCCTGATCAGAATCTCATTGGGCTTGGGAGTTGCTTTTGGAACCTCTTTGAGATGAAGAACTTCCGGGGGTCCATATTTTATGCATACAATCGCTTTCATGATTTTCAGAGCCCTTTTGAGAAGGAGTATTCTGTCATCTTAAATTTGGTTGTGAATCAATGTGACATACTGACTCAGAATGGAATCGGAGTCTGTATTGGAAGAACAAGAGGCGTAAATAAAAGAGGGGAAGAGACCGAGTTGCAGTCTCTTAGCGGAGGATCTATTGCTCTTCCATGAGGAGTCCTGGGAGGATGATGAGGAATCCTGGAAGACTCCAACCAAGAAGTAGCAGGAGGATGCCAACAATAGTGAACCCGGTTCTGTGTGCCATCGGATCTTTACGCCACATGTAGATGACCAAGAGAAATATGGCTTGGACAAAGGCTAAGCCCATTACTGCTATCGGAATTGCCCATGGGTAATCCGTAATAAACGCCAAGATAGTTGGATCGGTAATGAAGGATCCTACGTCCACAAATGTGAAGGCGAGCCCGATCAAGACTCCCCCGATTGCAAAGGCTATAGTGGTGAGTGTAATGAAGATTATTGCAAACCATAATATTCTCTGTGCTGTTTCAGTTCTCATTTTCTCTCTCTCCAATGTTCGTTACGTACTGTAACCAACCCATTTTGCTCATCAAACTCAATCATAAGTATTCCTGCAAGATTGCTATGTGCAGTCATTCTACTTTCAGTTCACCATGATCTAACCAACCATAATGGGAGGTGCAGCGGTTTGCTAGGTTTAGTTATGATTCACAGTTATGACTACTTTTCCTAGAGCGAGCCCATCTTCAAGATACTTGAGAGCTTCAGGAACCTCACTCAAGGGATAACTCTTGTCAATCACTGGTACAGCTTTGCCAGCTTCAAAAAGTTCTGCAAGGAACTTGTAGTCTTCCATCATATTTTGATCTAGCGGATTGATACCGTAGTTCTTACTCCCCATCCGAGAAACCAATGGACCCAAAATCAAAGCTTGAAATAATGCAGACCTAGACCCTCCCACCATTATATACGTCCCACTGGGTTTCAACGCACGTCTATATGCAATTAGTGATCGGCGTGCAACAGTATCAAGAATCATATCATAGCGCTCCCCCGTTTTAGTGTAGTCAGTTTCCTTGTAGTCAAGGACGTGATCTGCTCCAATTGATTTCATCATATCCAGTTTTATCGCACTGTCGACGCCGGTCACTTCCGCTCCATAGTATTTCGCAATCTGAATCCCAAATGATCCCATTCCACCTCCTGCACCGTTGATTAG
>JAHQWZ010000258.1 GCA_029856425.1 Candidatus Thorarchaeota archaeon | reverse complement strand
TTATTTCAGTCGGGTCTGTAATGACCTTCATACTAGATAGATTGGCATGACCAGGTGCTTGTGCCTTGATGTGGTTTGTCATGTTATGGATCCTCTGGCAACTAATTGGGCTGGGCCTAGCAGATACGCAATATCAAGGATTTGGTCTGTGATATGGAAAGCGATGTCTAATGAGGAATCTCTGCAGGAGGCCAATTATCTGCGACACATTAATGAGTAAGACAAGACAAAACGCATCTGCTACGTGCCCTGATTAGATAACAGTAGGAGAAAGAAACGGCGAGATGCAATCCATCAAGAGAATCGGCCCTGGAGAAATCGCTGCGATTGCAGCAGTCATAATGACGGTCGTAGCTATAGTCTTGGTGACTATGGGTCGAGACATGGGCACTGCTATTCTCGTGATATTCATTGGCACATATGCAATCATTAGTAGTGAGAAGGTCAATAGAACAGCTATGTCCCTTCTCGGCATGGCATTAGTTGGTGTTATACTCTGGATTGGCTCAAGTCCCGACGAGAATATATTCGAGGAACTCATCGTTCATATCGAATGGACCACGATAATCTTCGTTATTGCGATGAGCGTAATTGTTTCTGTTGCAGCATCATCAGGATTGTTTCAATATATTGCACTTAGGATTGCCAAACCCAGTGGGGGTGATCATAAGAACTTGTTCATAACATTCTTGGTGTTCGTTGCAGGAATCAGTCTCTTCTTCGATACTGTATCAACAATGTTGATTATTGCCCCTCTTACAATCGAGATTTGCAAGGCTCTTGAAATCGACTTCAAGCCGTTTCTAGTATCAGAGGCAATTGTCTGCAATTTTTCTTCTATTCCGTCTATTGTAGGAGCCGTACCTAATCTGGTGATAGCAGGTGAAACTGGTCTAGATGTGGGCTTTCTCTTTTTGACTTTCATGCCCCTCTCGATAATTCTGTTTCTAGTCAGCCTTCCTATTCTTCTCAGATGGTATGGAAAGACATTCGGAACAACAGATGAGTATAGAGTCGATGTTGTGTTCTCCATAGCTCCAACTACAATGATTAAGGATAGATGGGACTTCAATATCTCAGCAGTTGCAATCATATTCCTCGTGATTGGCTTCGCGCTAGGACCGTCATACGGAATTGTGCCTCCAATGACGGCTCTACTTATCGCATCATTCATGCTCCTTCTTGCTCACGAGAAGGCAAATGAGTTCCTGAACCGGATAGGGTGGCCCACTGTATTCTTCCTTGTCGGGCTATTCGGGCTGGTTGTGGCTCTTGAACTCACAGGACTGATAGATGCACTCGGAGACGTTGTAGGAGCCATTGTTGGAGACAATGCTACCTTTGCTACAGTATTTCTTGTATGGATACCAGCCATGCTTTCTGCATTCTTGGACAACCTACCAGTTTCAGCTGTATTGGCACCAATTGCCCGGGATTTCGCCATTGTGAGTCCAGTCATACCTCTAGCCCTTGTCTTCGCTGTTAATATAGGAGGCTACATTTTTACTCCCCTGGGGTCTCCAGCTAACATGGTTGCGATTGGGTTATCGGAAGCTGAACACAACCCAATCCCCTTCATTGAGTTTATGAAAATTGGCACATTGCTTGGAATGATTCATCTAGCCATTGGTACTGGTTATTTGTTGCTGATAACGGCCCTTCTAGGAGGATAATTGGGTGAAACGGAGCTTCACGGAAGTAAGGTGGAACTCCAATAGGCATTCCAGCAGGGTGTCGCATAGATATGATTATTGGGTAGTCAAGTAGGCGAGAATGACCTGGACGAGAGGTGAAACGAATTGATTGCTGAGATTATACTTGCAATTTTCGTGATTACCTACGTCGCCATATCATCAGAGAAAGTGAACAGAACTGCCACAGCACTTTTGGGAATGGGTGTTGTGGGGATTGCACTCTGGGCAACAGGTACAGCAGAGTTTCGTGAAGTAGCAGACCGCATTGAGTGGACAACCATACTCTTTGTGACCTCCATGTTCATCATAGTCACAATCGCAGCATCATCTGGTATGTTTCAATACCTAGCATTGGAGCTGACAAGACGTACTGAAGGAGACACAAAACGCCTCTTCATTTCTCTACTTGCCTTTGTGTTCGTCATTTCGCTATTCTTTGATACTACATCTACAATGCTCATAATGGGACCACTCACAATAGAGATATGCAAAGCTCTCGAAATCGATTTCAGACCCTTCTTAATATCAGAGGCGGTCACCTGTAACTTCGCATCAGTCCCTTCAATAGTTGGCGCAGTGCCGAACCTGCTTATAGCAGAGCAAGCACATGTTGATCCAGGTTTCCTCTTCGAATCATTGATGCCTCTATCAGTTGTTCTCTTCCTGGTGTCTGTGCCGCTGCTGCTTAGGGTCTTTGGGGACCAACTCAAACCATCAGAAGAGTATCTTGTTTCTCAAATGATGCTCATTAGCCCACAGTACATGATTCGCTCACGAAGAGATTTCTATCTCTCCATAATCGCCATGTTCATCCTTGTACTAGGGTTCACATTCGGTCCTGCATATGATCTACAGCCAGCAGTAATCGCGATTACGGTGGCGGCAGGTCTCTTGTTACTTGCCCGTGAATGGGTTGATGAGATTCTTAAGCGGGTGAATTGGGGGACCATCTTCTTCCTTATCGGATTGTTCGGACTTATTGCAGCACTAGATATCACAGACATTATCATTGGACTTGGAGAAGCTATTGGAGGCTTGATTCAAGGAAATGTCTTGTTTGGAATAGTCTTCATGATATGGGTGCCAGCCCTTCTATCTGCTGTTATTGATAACATACCGGTTTCAGCTGTCTTGGCACCTATTGCTGCGCAATTCGCAGCAATTAGCCCTCTTCTGTCCATTGCTCTAATATTCGCCGTCAATGTCGGAGGATTTCTACTTCCTATTGGATCTCCAGCTAATATCTTGGCATTGGCCTTTTCAGAGAAAGAACACAGGCCAATCAGAATGGTAGATTTTGCAAAGATTGCCACTCCCTTGGGATTCCTGATGTTGACCATCGCAACTGGATGGCTTCTCCTACTCGGAGTCTTAGTCTAGAAAGAGGCGGCGCCCCGCCCCCGTCTTGTGCCGCCGGGAGGACAGAACTCAACGGAGACTGGACACCAGATACTAAATGTATGCAAAGGCTATTAGGAATATGGGTTGTGACAATTGTAACGGAGATTGAGGTTTCCATGCCAAAACGTGTCCGATGTCCCCACTGTGATAGATTATTCGGAAGGGACATACTTGACTCCCACATTCAGAAATGCAGGATTCAAGCTAAGAGAAGCCACGAAGAAACACGACTTCGAAGAAGAAATGTGGTTGTTGATGGGAACAACATTGCGTATCATATCGCGCCCAAAGGTAAGCCTAGAGCGGCTAATCTTGCATTAGCAAGACATAGCCTTCTAAATGCTGGCTACAGGCCTATCATTGTAGTGTCACCCGCCTTGGTCCACCAAGTCGACAAGCCAAATGCGCTCCGCGAATTG
>JAHQWZ010000257.1 GCA_029856425.1 Candidatus Thorarchaeota archaeon | reverse complement strand
AGGTTATTCCTGAGACCTTCAATTAAATTGGCTTGATTATCAATCTCGTTTCTGGTTGGCATTATCTCTGCGAGTACTTCCGACGCTATGCGTTTGGAAATAATTGGGGCCACTTTGACTACCTACCGTCCTAGACCCTGCTGGTGCTTTGAATGTTCGCCTTATTCTACTCCCTAGGTTTAAAGCAGAGCTGGTGGATGTAACAATAGCCTAAAACACTACATGATGATGAGGCGCACTTCATGACTTCAATGATTCCTATTGTAATCAGCATTCTACGTTGTGATGAGAAGTATCTTTTCCTAAAGCGCGCAAATGCCCCTTATGAGAACTTATGGAGTTTGGTTGGCGGAAAGATGAAAATCGGTGAGCATATACTTGATGCTGCAAAGCGAGAAGTCTTCGAAGAAACCGGAGCCAGTGATGTTCATAGATACGAGTATCGGGGAATCGTTTCAGAGAGGCTTGTTCAAAGGAATGGAATACTCTCGGCTCATTTCTTGATTTTCATTTGTCATGGAGAGATTGATAGTTTCCGCAAATCACACAGGGAAGGTGAACTGGCGGTCTTTAGTCTAGATGAAATTAATGTGCGTTGTTCTGAGTTTCTACCCTCTGACTTGTTTATGTTTGATTGTTTCAGGGAAGCTGGCATCAAGTCAAATCTGTATGAAGCTGAGCTCGAACATGATAACGGGAAGTATACCCTCAACTATTACAGGAAGGCTGCATAGTGCAAATTGGAGATATCGAAATAGTGCCTTTGGCTGCAGAGAGTCTTGGAGTGCGGTCATTTTGCACATTAGTGAGGACTCCAGATCTAAGCTTGGTACTTGATCCCTCAGCAGCACTAGCTATGCGTGAGCGTCTGGAGCCACACCCAGTCGAATATCAGACACTAATCAAGAGTCTCGAACGAATCTTTATCGAGTCCAGAAAAGCGGATATTCTCTCAATATCCCACTATCATTATGACCATGTTCGTCCAGGCTTCACAGATTTCCGCTACAACCTGAGTTCCCGAGAGGAGCTTCAAAGAATGTTCGATGGGAAATTTATCCTTGCTAAGGATAACAGGGAGAATATCAACGCCTCCCAAAGACGGAGGGGTTTCTTCTTTGAGAAGGATGTTAAACCAATATCAGAGGAGATTCGTTGGAGTGATGGAATGACTTTCGATTTTGGAGCATCTAAAGTCATCTGCTCAAAGCCACTATCTCATGGTCCCTCAGAAACAAAGCTTGGCTACGTTGTCGCAACCACAATCGAATACGAGCGAGCATCTGTCATGTTTGCACCTGATCTCCAGGGACCGATTGTGCAAGAGGATTTGGCATACATTCGGTCATCCTCTCCTAATCTGCTGATAGTTGGAGGTCCGCCACTATATCTAAAGAAATTCGAGGAAAATCACAGGAAGTCTGCATTTCAATCGTTGATGAAACTTGTATCTGAGATTCCTTTGGTTGTCATCGATCATCACCTCATGAGATCAAAGGATTGGCCTAATTGGCTGAGTCCAATCAAATCTGCTGCTGAGAGGGCAGGCAATCAAATCATGAGCATGGCCGAGTTGCTGGGAGTAGAGAATAAATGTCTGGAATCGATGAGGACTGCTCTCTATTCAGAGCAACCTCCTGACCCCGAGTTTATACGCTGGACCGATGCAACTGATGAATACAAGAAGAGTCATCTTCCACCCATAAATAGTGCTTAGGATAGTTGGAGGACATCATAGACATCTTTTAGGGCATTTATCACTTGGAGCGCGCGCCGTGAGAGGCAGCTAAGGCCAATTAAGAGAGTCAAGAGACAACATTGATGAATGCCATCTCTCGGTGAGAGAGCTGGGATTAACTCAGAATATGAAATTAGTCCTATGCTGCTCCGTTGAATCAGTCGGTGAATGTTAGTGAACCTGAACCAAAATGAAGAGGAAAACACGCCCACAGATGGCTCTACTCGCAAGCTGCTAGATCGCTTCAAGAGCGCAGTGAGTGAGGCGGATGAATTACTGGCTAGCGAGCAGCATCAGCAAGCAATGGCATTATACTATGAGGCGAGTCAGTCTGCAGACGAAATGTGCGAGCGCTTCCTCACTCTTCTTGTCAGAACTTCACCGAGCAATGACTATCGAACACTTCTCATTGAGGTTATTAGCTGGCGACTGAGATATATTACAGCTCAGTACGACTATCATCTTGCAGTTGCTCAGACTCTCAGTGGGTTGCCCCGAGAAGAATGGATTGCAAGGCTCGAAACTCTTTTGGTTCTATCTCAGACCTGGGTTGATAAGCTACTCCCATTCATGAAAGAAGTAAACGAACCTGGCCTGAGAGGAAGGATCGAAGATGTATTGTCGGACTGGGTATCTGGAATTCGCAGTCTGATTGACAAGCTTATGAAATGGGGCATGGCCAGCGCACAGGCATCCAGAGTGCTTGAATGGGCGATGGATAATGGTTTGAAATGAAAATTCGATTTGGTTCCGTTACTCGTCATCTTTTGATTTGCCCTCGATATAGGCAACAGCAACTTCTGTATCAGCTAGCTGCAGATGACTGTCGATATAGCAGACCAAGTTATGATCCTCGTGCTTGATGACCACAGCCACGGGGAAACGTGTGACCTTCTTGAGCGCCTTTTCTGGTACCTCCCAAGAAATCGTCTTCTTACAGACAGGGCACTGTAACCACTTTAGGCCTTCAGCCATCTAAACCACCTTTGTACGAGCGCCGGCGATTGAGAGTCTGCAATCGTACTAAAAACGTTTGCTGCTCTACTTTTATTCCAAAGTCGGCAAATCAGCTTCATTCCTGTAATGAACCGAATATCAATGTTGATTGGATGTCGCCTAGTTTCTCATTCACCAAAATCGATGTCCCATGCACCAGGGTCTTCCAAGTCCCTGCTCATGATTGGTCCTTTTCTTTCTGCAAGCGCTGAAACATCATATCTATCAGTATCTACAACAAGCTCCCCCGAGCTTGAATCGTAGTAAGCTGGAATCAATCCTTCCTGAATGCCCTTCCTAACAAGTTTTCCCAGCTTTTCTGCTTTCATTCCTGTGCTCTCAATAAGACCGGCCATCGTCACTGCTGCTTCCGATTCTAATGATGTACGAATGAAACCAGTAAGAATGAGGTAGAGATATCTCTGAGCTTTGCGAATAGTCTGTTCATCAACTGCCGTTGCGAGAACCTCTTCGATATAGAGGTCTGCATTTCCAAAATGATATTCGCTCAGCATTAATGCGAAGATGATTAGTTCTCTAATCTGCCCTTTTGTTGTTTCAGCTGCTGCATGGATAAGCTGTTTTGCTAGTTCAATGTCTCCCCCAGTAATGGCACACAGAGCACCCTCTACGAAGTAGGATGGGTCTTTCTCTTTCTCTGCGGCTAGAATGTATGCTTCTGACGCTATTTGAAAATCAATCTCGAACTTATCATGATGCCCCTCTTTAATCCAGGAATACCCTCCTTCGATCATGACATTAGATGCTTTCGAATATCTATGAGCTA
>JAHQWZ010000256.1 GCA_029856425.1 Candidatus Thorarchaeota archaeon | reverse complement strand
CCTCTTTGAGCTGAAGAACTTCTGGTGGTCCATATTTGGTGGTTATGTATGCTTTCATTTGGGTTCCGTTCCTAATCTTCGAGAGTCTTACCCGAGCTATATATCTTATATATCAAGCTAAGAAACAAAGTCATTAGGCTATCAGATTACATGAACCGCTGCATCATCTGATCTATGAGACCATCGATGTTCTGCCGGTTGACATTGTTTTCAGACATGATTTTACCAACTCGGGTTCTTCGCGGATTATCGTATAAATCCTCCAAGCTTGTGAAGGCTCCGAGTCGTCGGCCAAACTGGTACAACATCTGTTCTTCTTCATCCAAGTCAAGGAACCGCTGCAGTATCGACAACAAGTGGACCTTGGCACCAGGGAGTTCCCCCTTGAGGTCAGCAAACAGATTCAGTATATGGTCACTCACAAGATAGCTTGAGATATCCTCCAGATTTTCGATGAACGTATGAAGCTCCCGAACTACATCAATATCATTGCATTTGTCAAACTGGTTCGAGATCATGAGTTCATAAAGAGGCGCCCGAATTGGAAAAGCAAGTGGACGCAGGCGAATAAAGTCAGGGTCAATCTGGTTCAAGGCATCAGCAGATTCAATGGCATGTTCATTTGAAAGACTTCTCCCACCCAGGCCGGGCATGAAGTACTCTGACAGTTCCATTCCTGCTTCTTTCACCTTGAGTCCGGCCCGGATGTGAATGGCTTTTGAAGCGCCTTTTCTCACCATCTTGAGTACATTGTCAGAGCCAGACTCAAGTCCAACATGGATTCGTGTGAGTCCAGATTCCTTTAGAGCGGTCAGATCTTCTACACTCATCTTGCTTATTGTTGAAGAACGAGCATAGGATGTGACCCTCTCGATATTGGGGAAGCTTGCTCTCAAATGATTGAGAATCCTTACCAGTTTCTCCGCTCCGATAACCAATGAGTCGGCATCTTGAAGAAACACCGATTTCATTCCGTAGCTTGTCCAATGCATTGCAGCATTATAAGCAAGTGGCTCTTCGATTGCTAGACCCGGCTCTGGATTCTGGAGGAAGTCAGTGTATTCCCGAACATAGTCAATATCGCGCAATATGTGCTCGAGCTTGCGTACTGAAAATTCAGCATCCTTGTATACCGGGCAGAATTGACACCGGTTCCATTGGCAGTTGCGAGTCACTCGAATCAGGAGACTTGGAGCCTCACTTGGAGGTCTTATTGGACCCATTTCGTACCTATAATCCATCAGGAATGACCGCCTTATTCCCTCCTTAAGCAAATCAACCGGATTTATAATAACGCAATGTTGCATTTCCCATTTTAGTGAATTTCCAAGATGGAAGGCATAGAAGAGAATTCAAAGCAGGGGAATGATGTTGATTTCGATGAACGTTTACCATTTCAGTCGAAATTCGCCTATGGCTTATCTCAAGCTTCAGTTAACCTTCTCATGGGTATTGCTCTCGGTTCTGCAATCACTTTCTACTACAATGTTAAACTTGGTCTGAGTGAAGAATGGATCTCTCTTGCTTGGCTCCTATTCGCAGTATGGAACGCCATAAACGACCCACTATTTGGCATTCTGCAAGAGAGGATTGATACTGACATTGGCCGCCGCATTCCTGTCCTGCGTTTTGGTGCGCCGCTCTATACTCTTACCTTCATCATTTGTTGGTTTCCGTTCATAGGAAGCACGCAAGTAGCCCTCTTCTGGAATCTGCTACTAGCCCTTTTCTTATTCGATACAATGTTCACCATGCTCGGATTGATAACGACCGCGCTACCTGCCGAAATGTGCATCACTCAAGAAGCCAGGTCGAATCTCGCCCTGTATAACGTGGTTCTAGGATCCCTTGGCGGGTTGATTGCGATGATACTCCCATTGATTCTACTCACAGATGAATCAACAACCGAGCTCAATCCTCTCTTCAAACCAATGATGATACTTTTGGGGATAGTTGCTGGAACAGTCCTGTTTCTCTCTAGTTATGCCCTGACTGAAAACGAGTATGCACGAACTGAAGAGACGTTGAATTTCAGAGAATCGATGGTGGTGACTCTAAAGAATAGAGAGTTTCTGGCGTTCGAAGGCATGAATTTCTTTCGAGAAATGGCTTTCGCAATAGTTATGGGTTCCATGATATATTTCGTGCAGTATGTATTGAGCCTACAGGGTCTCTTAGCTTCAATTCCTTTATTCGCCATTTTCATTGTCATGCTATTATTTAGCTTCCTTGCTGATAGGATGGTGAAACAGAGGGGTTTGAAACGAGTCTATATTCTTGGACTGACGCTAAGTAGTCTTGGCCTTACGCTGCTATTCTTCTCTGGGAACTTGTTCTTTGTAGCGATGGTAAGTCTTGTAGTTGTTGGAATTGGGCTAGCACCTGTCCTCTTGATATGGTCCCCGTTATTGGCCGATGTAATGGATTACGATGAAATCTTAACTGGCAAGAGGCGGGAAACAACATATGCAGGAATGAATGCGTTGATCACAAAACCTGCAATCTCAATCGCTAATGCATTGTTCTTGCTGGTCATTAGCGGTTTTGGCTTTGACAATACACAGACTGTGCAATCGGATTCAGCAATCCTTGGAATTCAGTTGGGATACACGTTGATTCCCGCACTACTGTTCGCAATTGGTGCTTTCGCCATCTGGAAATGGTATACGTTGGATGGGAACGATTGGATCGCTAAGAAAGTCGAACTAGGCAAGATACGTCTACAGAAAGAAAAGGCATACATTGAACGCCTACAGAGAGAGGGGAAGATATCCAAGGTCTATGAGAAACTCTACAGAGAGTCACAGGAAGAAACGTAATTGATAATCATTCTTTTTAGGCGGTTTAAACGGAGGCCATACAGATGTGATCATGATGCATCTGAATGGAATAGAGAAGCTACGGGAGAAATTGCCCGATTACCCTGGAAATCGAATTGGCATTATTCCTCTGAGAGGCTTTATCGGAACAATACTGGGTTACTTCTTTATGATATTCCTTGATGTAAGCCCGCGCGTCTTCATAGATATTCCATTTCTTTCGACCATCGAACCCTATCTGCCTTTTATAGGCACCATCATTGTTGGTGGAATCGGATTGTTACTTATTAGAAGAATCTGGGACCTACGCGATAAGAGAAAACTGGAATACGGGCATTTGGCCTATCAGAAAATGATTCCAACTGGAGTGGTTGGAGTTTTCCTCATCCCTCCGATTGTCTTCCATGCATTCACCTCTATTCGGTCGCTTCCACCTGGACCTCCTGTGAATGAGCTGACATCACTTTGGTCACAATCCCTTTTCTCAATGATTGGGATTCCATCAGAGATCGACCTCGTTCTACGTCTGGGGATTAGCTTAATCTTCATCATCATTGGCGGTCTGCTTGTAAGAAGCGCCATTATGACTTTCGGGATAGACTATATGACGGTAGTCTACCTCTACTTCCCTGAAGAATCAGAGGTTGTATTCAATGCCACACCCTGGGTGTTGATGATCGCGGTCTTGTTGTTGGTTGGCAGTG
>JAHQWZ010000255.1 GCA_029856425.1 Candidatus Thorarchaeota archaeon | reverse complement strand
CTTCCTGACATGGGTCATGATGCAGCGTGGTATGTTGTGCCGATTGCGAATAACAACCCATGGCCGGAGTTCACACCCGCTGTCGAATCCATTCCTGCAGCCAAACTTGGTGAAGGACACTACCGATTTGGCATGCGATATTCAAACATGCCCGTCAGGATTGTAGCTGCCAACTCAACACCGGCAGCTTTCTGGCTAACGCTGGCTATTCCTGTACTCACAATGCTT
The DNA here is from genome assembly GCA_029856425.1 of Candidatus Thorarchaeota archaeon. Classification (GTDB taxonomy): domain Archaea; phylum Asgardarchaeota; class Thorarchaeia; order Thorarchaeales; family Thorarchaeaceae; genus SMTZ1-83. Next base: position 3,296 of record JAHQWZ010000255.1, on the reverse strand, counting down.
GTTAGTGAGCTGGTGATTGAATACGATATTTCCATTGGCACTGATGGAGTTGTGAGTGCAGAAACTGTCTATACTATTGGTCAGGTCACGAAGGCTAAATGGTGGGGATTAGCTGATCAGGACCCATCTGAAATAATCGTTCCATCATTAGCAATAACTGCAGTTCATTATCTTTCGGTTTTCACATCGAACTATGAAGTCAGAACTGCTGATACAAACACTTTGGTCAATCCGACAGGAACTGAACCCTTGGATGAGGATCTTGATATCACCATTGGTGACAGCGACAGAGCCTTCAGTATTGGCATAGGACGAGAATATTCTCTAGTCAATGAGTCCACGGATCCATGGACCACGGTGTCGACCGGTGAAACAGCCCTCAATACACTTCTTGAAGCAAGACCAAGCGATTTCTTCCTGATTCTTTGGCAGGCTCCTCTTTCGATATGGTTGTATGCCCATATGGCATTCGGTTTATCACAGCAAGTCAGGACTATGTACAACAGTCCACAAGCATTGGTCAACAATGCTGCCACTGCCTTTGATGATGACCAGCTTTGGTATGGAGTGACCTTCGCTGAATGGAACGGACTTCGCATTGAACAGGATCCCACCTACACAGCATATACCAACCTAGCGGCCGGTATATCGCCTTCTGGTGGCATCGGATTGCTTCTGATAGCTGGCATAGCAGTTGTTGTCATAGTGGTACTGGTCCGCAGACGTTAAACTCAATCACAAGGGTCTCTGAACAGGTATGTTCGAGACCCCTACTTCATTTTTCGGGGAATTTAAGAGATGAGCGATAAGCCTAGCAGATAGAGGAAAGCAAAATTGTTTTATGAGCGGCTATGCAGCCTTAGTGCTCGAGTTCCTCCTTTCTCCTCATTGGGAGAGCGGAGAGAAGATCGAGACCTTGCAAAAGCAGTCAGATTCCTCGATTCAATCATGCAAGTGAGCACGAAAGGTGTTTTTGCTGCTTCATATCTGACTTCAACTCTGGTGCTTGTCAGTTCATTCATAGTATTCATACTCCTAGAAGCAAGTATATTGGTTGCTATACCCCTATCGTTTATAGCATCAGCAATAGCCTACTACGCGGTCATATCTTACCCTGTATCAACAATGAATAGCTACAAGCTTGGCTTGTCTGAAGAGGCGGATCTCGTGTTTGAGCAGTTCATTCTAGTCTTTCAAACAGGCGGTACGATTTTTGATGCCATAGAGATGGTGGCGGCGTCAGAACACCCATTTTTATCAGGTGTCTTTCAGAATATGCTCGTAGAGATTCAGGGCGGGATGCCTCCTGAAACCTGCCTGATTGAATTTGCGAAGAATCAGCCCTCTGATGATCTAAGACGATACATAATGGGTATTCTCTCAGCCCTCGAAAAGCAGACCGACCTTCTTGACCTTCTATCCGGCGAGTCTTTCGAAGCCGACATGACTCTACGGCAAAAGAATCTTGAGCTTGAGAGTCGTCTCCTTGTTGTGGCAGCTCTAGCCACTTATGTGCCGATTCTGCTAACTCTAGCAATTTCTTTGGCAGGGCATGCAACGAACCTCATGGTCATGTTACTGGTGCCTATCCTCATTGGTTTAAACGCTCTATTGAAGACAAGATTTTCGAGCCAGTTTTCCGCTTACTTTGATAGACCTAATCGTGAGAACTTGCTGTTCATTCATCAAAGCCATATTGTGACTGAATATGATGAATTCTTGAATTTCCTTATGCTAGTAGCAGAAAGGCTTCGATCGGGTGACACTCTTGAAGCGGCATTACCAGCAGTTCGTGATGACGTCGCAGTCGAAATTCAGAAGATCATTGATCCCGTTATAAACGCAATCTCATGGGGTGGTGAAAGCATCGAGAAAGCCATGTCTGAAGCAGCCAAGATGGCTTTGGGTCAGAGAGTAGCCAACATGATCAATATGATGACAATCATGTGCGCGGTATCTGCAACTAATGCTGGAGATAGACTCTCAAGAATTGCAGCGCGTCTTGTTCAAAGATCAGCAGTGGTAAAAGAGCGAGAATCGATTATTGCTGCACAACGTCTGAAGGTCTATTTGTTGAGCATCACCTCCTCGCTCGTTTTGGGTCTGCTTGCATCATTGTCGCCATTCCTGTTCATCGGCTCTTTACTAGCAGAGGGTCCCAGTTGGAGTCCAAGTACCCTATCCATTCTTAGTATCCTACCCTTGTTTGCTACGCTGCTTTTAACCACTATATCAACTGGATATCAAAACGCAAGTATGGTTGGCGGAAGACGTCCTCTGCTGATGGGAATATTATGTGGACTCCTTTTCTGGTCATCTTTCATGCTTTCATCTGTAATTCTCGGGCTTGAGATTGTGTGACATAGGTTTTTTAGAAGCGATGGTGCAGTTCGTTTCAGTAAGCAAGAGGTGTAAACCATGCTTCAACTCGAAGTCTTCGACCTCACCCTAGCTGAGATTGTTGCCTACTTCCAGAATGATGTTGTTGTCGCTTGGGTGCTGATAGGGTCTGGTGTTCTCGCCGCAGCATGGCTGCTGGAGAATATTACCGATCCTATTCCACTGCTCGGAACTATATTTGACGGGCTAGTGGCCATCAGTACCTATCTTGGCTTCTTTGTAGGAATTCTGGATATGTGTGTAGGCTATGTTGTTTGGGCGGCGAATCCAAACGCAGTGATCGTAGCCGGGCTTCTCATTCTCATTGGTTTCGCATTGAGTATGAGACTGCTCTCAAAGTTTCCTATCGCTCTTCTTCTGTCGTTAGGCTTAGCTTTGTTTGGTACATTTACGCTCTACGGAATTCTCGCCCCATATGCAGATGCCCCAGTAATAGGCGAGTATGTCACACAGATAATCTCCCTGAAATGGATGGCTGTTATAGCTTTCATTATCTTCGCTGTGGTATACCTTCTAAGCGGTCTTCTGATCAAGTTGATTCAACTAATCGGAAAGGTATTTGCTGCAACACCAGTCATTGTACTGATCGGACTTGCAGCTCTGGGCATTGGTATTATCATATTCTACGATGCAACAATAGTTGGACTAGGTATTCCTTGGCCAACGCCATAATAGATTGAGGGGACCTGTGCCCCTCCTCGCATCTTTTTTCTCTCAGAGTAATTCACATAGTCCGAGGGCGTCTTATCTCTCGAAAATACAGGAACTTGATGGAGAGGCCAGAATAAAACTTGGCAGCTCTGTCGATGTTGTTTTTGGCCTCAGTGATGTTGGAGTACCAGTCTGAAACATAGAATCCCTTTTCGCCCATATCCCCAGATTCTAGACGAGTGAAT
>JAHQWZ010000007.1 GCA_029856425.1 Candidatus Thorarchaeota archaeon | reverse complement strand
GCAAAGCGTGACCCTCGTTTCATTGCACCAAGTCTGATTGTACCCTTTGTGCTAGCATTGGTATATACAATAATGTGGGCGCAAGTTGGTGGTGGAGAGTCCTTCGTCTGTGGTCTAGTGGTGGAAGACCAATCATCTCAAGCTGATGAAATGGCTGACATTCTGGAGAATATGGTTTCCACCACAAACTTCACATGGTTCAAGATGACAAGATATGACTCCGAATCCGCGTCTGGGCTGTTTCAAAGTGGGGACCTGATAGCCTACATTTTAATTCCTGAAGGCTTTGGCGCAAATGTAACAACAGGTTTGAAAGCCACGATAACGATTTACATTGCGAATCTAAATGACGATGTCGTCAAGAACTATGTGCATAGGATAGAGGCGGGAGTTCTTCTCCACAATCAGAGGGCCCTTTACCCAGACTTCAATCAGTCGGATGCAAGAATTGCCCTTGAGGAAACACTGAACTTGCAGGAAACCCCCTCAAACGTTTCGTACATGTATGCAGTAGGAATCATCCTATCAATGATTGTCTGTTCAGTTGCCGGTCAAGCAATGGCAACTGCAGCCGATTTCGAAACACAGGCCATCTATGACACGATGAATTCTCCAGCAAGCAGGCTGGCTATTGTCATCGGTCACACCGTTGCAGCCATCCCTCGTTCACTAGTCATATTGGCTATCACAATCCCTGTACTCTTGTTGGGAACCGAAACTCTACCTGCTGGAAATATAGCTGTACTTGGACTAATCTTGCTTCTCACCATTCTAGCGTTGGTTCCGATAGGAGAACTCATAGGCATAAGGACAAAACAGAGAGAGCAGGCCATTCTCTTTTCGGTCTTGTTTGCTGTAGTTGGATTTCTAGCGGGAGGTGGTCTTGCTCCGATTGGGCTTATGCCAACAGAGATGAGGGCAATCGTATTGCTGCTGCCAACAACTCACTCCATTGCTATGTGGACTCGAGTCTTTTTCCAAGACACGATGCTAGGTCTACTCCCTGGAGCTGTTTCTCTTCTGGCAGTCTGGATTCTGCTGTCGTTGCTAACTGCACAACTGTTGAAACGGGAGGTTGAGCATGCATGAGCGGGTTCATCAGAGTCTTTCGAGCTGGTTTCGTAAAGGAATTGAAAGTGTGGCTTCGTAACAAGAGAAGACTTGGCTTTATTGTCATTTTCCCTCTTCTCTATTACTCTGCTTTTGTGCTCCTTATGGGTGGAGTTTATGCGGGCCCCGGAGTCGACACTGCTCTGGTCATTGAGGAGCAAAATCCTGGCGTCTATACGAATGGGTTGATACAGATACTTGAAGAGCGTGACCCAATTCCACCAAACCTCCGACTTATTGAGATGAATGCAGAAGAAGCTGACAATCTGTTTGAGAATGGTGAGATTCTCATTGTTATGACAATTCCTGAAGGATTTGAGCAAGCCATCACAAACAATGCTTCCACTAGCATTCACATTCGAGTGAATAATGCACACGAAGACATGACAAAGAATCTACGAATGCCAGTAATTCGTAAGCTCGACCTATTTTATCAGATTTACTTGCCAGATGCCGTAGTTTCCGATTTTGAAATCGAACTACTCAATGACTTTACTCCGCCCAGGCTCGCATATATGGCTTGGACAATCATACTCTATGGAGTTGTCTTTGGGGGACTGTTCTTGTCAGGGTCAGCAATAAGTTACGAATTCGAGCAAGAAACCTTAGACGAGCTACTGATGTCCAATCAATCGATCCACGCCATATACATAGGGAAGATGCTTAGTGGCGTCATTCTGAGCTTTATCTCTGTTCCAGCAGTGCTTCTCATGGGGTGGGGTCTCTATGGGCTCTGGCCACAAGGAAATCTACCAGTATTCTTTGCATTTGCTTTGCCCCTATCTCTCTACTCGGCAGGACTAGGTGTCATCATAGGAGCCATTACAAGAAACTCTGTCTATATTGTGCCTCTATCTGCATTAGGTGCTCTATTTTATTGGCTAGTAGGTGGTGGCGTAGCTCCCCTTTCAATTGTAGGAATGGGATTCGGAGCGTTCAACGAGTATATCCCATTCTCCAATGTCTACCGTACAATGATTGAGATGTTTGTTCAAGGGACCTATACTTACCTCTTAATCGACATGTTGGTAATCTGGTCATTCGCTGTTGTGTTTCTCGTGATATCACCAATACTTGCTGATAAGGCATCAAGAGTTGACATCGGGATGAGAATCGACAAACTTCGTCAGAAGCGTGGACGAAACACTAGCCTCGCATAGGAGACCCAATTGCGAATATGCCGTCAGAGAATTCCATTCTCTCTCTTCCATGGACCATTCTCCATGAAACGCTCTCTTGGTAAAGCCCAGAATCCTTGAAGACTGCCACAGCTTTTCTACTAGTTTCAAGAACGCCCGCTCTGATCTCTTTTCCACCCACGCGAACCGCGAAGTCCTTCAGAAGTGACTTGGCTAATTCAAAATGACTACACATTATCCATGGTGCCAAGCGGACAAAGCCATGACGTCTGCTTCCCAACATAAATCCTGCAATTCGACCATCGACTTCGAGTAATCGGCCCAAATCTGGATTTGACGAGAGAGCGCTTCCAAGGAATAGGAACCTATTTGCACCAAACTGTTCACGATCGATTGAGAGAATCCGGAGCATGTCTTTGTCTTCTAACGTTCTAACCTTTGCTGAAACAACAGGTTCGACACGACCCCGAAGTCTAAGGGAGCGACATACCTTCTTGAATCCCAATCTCTCATAGAGTGGGACGGCCTTTGGCACAGCATCTAGCATTGTGAATTTGACGCCCTTTCTCTTGAGGTATTCTAATCCATGCTCCATGAGTCTGGTTCCATAGCGCCTTCCTCGATACTCTCGAACAAGTATCAGATTCCCAAGTGTGCCAAATGGTCCATAGGATAGCGCACAGGCCATGCCAATTGAGATACCATCTTCTTCTGCTATGAAGCATCCATGCTGATCAAAAAGAAGAAGCTCTTCAAAGTCACGCCTTATACTCGACCAACCCTCATCCTCGGTGAGACTAAGGGCGAAGTCGATGTCAGTCGACTGCATCTCTCTGATTTCCAACAAAGCTCCTCCATTTGGTGTCTTCCTTGCTTACTTGTTATCAAGCTGTTGTTCCACTAGAGTAATCGTTCAACATTAATCTAGCTTCCCGTATGAAAGCAGAAGGAACTCATTAATCTGACTAGAATTCAATCCTCCGTATACTTCTAATACTGGTTCTCAAAGTGTCTGGTGCTTAAATCATCTTGAAGGAGAGAGAGTCTTTTGTCAGAGGATGAAGATGTTCGAACATATGAAGAACCTGTGGTTCCTAAATCTGAGCCTGCTCCAATGAGATGGCTCTATGTCTTTGTAATAGGCCTGGGATTCTTTACAACAGGAGTCAGTTGGAGTGTATACAACAGCTATCTTCCGATTGATTTCCTTCGTCCATTCATTATCGATATGGGATATGGAGCAATTGTCAGTACGATTGTCGGAGCAATTATGGTTCTCGATAACGTCTTTGCATTGATCATGCAGCCATACATTTCAGCAAGATCGGACAGGACCCGTACAAAGTGGGGCAGACGAATGCCCTACATCATGATCGGGACTCCAATAGCCGCCCTATTCTTTACGCTTATCGCATATGGTTGGGCGCTATTTGGCTTCTGGTTCATGCTGGCTATGATTACGATCTTCAATGTGGCAATGGCACTGTATCGTGGTCCTGTGGTTGCACTGATGCCAGATGTTGTTTCATCAGAACACCGCTCCAAGGCTAACGGTGTCATCAACCTCATGGGTGGGATTGGGGCAATCTATGCCTTTGGAGTGTCTCCGTGGTTGTATGGCATCAGTGATGCAAACATTGGAGCAATATTAGGTGTGTCGGCCGCGCAGGCTGGTCCCGTACTTGCCTTCATGACGACTTCAGTCATCATGCTTGTTGCTGTGATAATATTGTTCTTGGTCGTGAAGGAGCCAGAAGTGCCACCTGTAGACTTCGAGAAGCCAAAAGAGATCGGCATAGTTGAAGCTTTCCGACAGGTGACATCTTTGGCGGACAAATCCGCATTGGCAATTTTGGGTGCGATTATGTTCTGGTTCTTCGGATTCAACGCACTCGAAACCTGGTTCACAACATATGGGAACCTAATCCTTTCATTTGAAACCAATGCGGCTACATTTCTCATGACGGCTTTCTCACTCACCTTTGTGATATTTGCTGTCCCAGCTGGTTTCATGGCTGGTCGTCTAGGGAGAAGAAACACAATCTTGACTGGACTTGTTGGACTTATTGCAATACTGGGCATAGCTATTTTCATAACAGACTACTGGACACTGTTTGGTCTTCTAGGGATTGGTGGATTCTTCTGGGCAATGATTAATGTGAATTCTATCGTCATTGTCTGGGAGCTTGTAGGAAAGTCTCGCCTTGGTGCTGGCACTGGGATGTACTATGCATTCAGCATGAGTGCTGCAATCTTCGGACCACTCATCACTGGGATGATATTCGACCTCACTTCAGTTGCACTGCTGTTCCCTGTTTCGATTGGCTTTCTCATAATTGCACTTCTTCTGACACTCGCCATTAAGACTGGCGAAGTTGGAGACGAAGAAGTATCGGCACTGGCCGCATAATGAAACACAAGAGGGGGTAATCCCCCCTCTCTACTTTATCTACATCAAGTTCTCAGTTGTACGTTCATTTGCTACCTCGCGTCTGCTGGCAACTACGAATATCACATAGCCAATCAACGAGAACAAAACCGCATTGTACATGATTGGAATGTAAGCAGGCCAGATTGAGTAAATCACCGCCGCCATTATCGGACCAAGAACCATTGAGAGTGACAGGATAGAACTGAGCAGTCCTGACGCAGTCGATCTGTCCTCATTTCGTTCTGTCACATACTTTAATGATCCAACATAGAGACATGCCCATGAGAAGCCCAAGAGAAATTGTGTTGGGATAATCTCTAGAATGTTTGTGGCGAGGGTGAACCAAAAGAAGGTTATTGCAGAACTTATCATTCCTATCGATATCAAGAACCTGCAGTCGAACCTATCTGTTATGGCGATCATCACAATCACCTGAGGGATTGCGTTAGACATTTGGACAATGCCAATTATGAAAGGATCTCCACCAAGATCTGTTAAGAAGAGAGGCCATAAGGTCCAGATAGCGGACGCCGTGCTATGGCGAATAAGCACCGCGGTGTATACTGACCAGTTTCGTTTCAGTGTTTCAATTGGGAAGAGAGGCACATGAATCCTTTCTCTCTCAGTTTTGGGCAGGGTCATTGCGCTAGCAAATGCTGCCATCAGGAACAGCGTTGACATGAGAAATGCGAAGTAGATATTGTACCCCGCAGCAAATCCTGCGAGCAGCGTTCCAATTCCCCATCCAGCTGCACCAAAGGATGCAAATCTCCCCATCTTCATATCTGACTCAAAGGCGTAAGCTGCAAGTGCTCCAGGATACATGCCTACCGAGAAACCACCGAGTATCCTAACAACAAGGAGAACATCAAGACTTCGCACAAACATAAGAAGTCCGAAACTAGTGGTCGCAGCCAGAAGGCCTATTCGGACCACAATTCGTCGTCCATAGATGTCACCAGCCCGTCCGAAGATATAGCTGGCTATGAAGGATGCAGTAGCGTAGGCTCCTACCAACAAGGTGATGAAGAGTTCATCTGCACTCAAGTGTTCCCTAGCCAGTATTGGGATATAGGTGAATGCTGAGAGCATAGCCGCTCCGGCCATTGCTTGAATGGTCTCTGTCTTCAAAAGGCAGTCACTCTTTACTCGAGCCAAGTGAACTGCTTTTTAATGGTCCTGTGTGATATCACTTTGCGAAAGCAATTGACCTGTAGCAAAGGCTTTTCAGTCCAAAAGCAAAGTATCACTCGTAAGAAGGTGGCTGCAGAAGAGAATGGTTTCCCCTAGAGTCAAGTTCATTGCCATTACAGTAGACGAGCTCTTTTTAGTCCCAGTAGCTATGGTACTTGCCTACTTTTTCGTTCCTGATTGGTTTATTCCCCTCACGGTGTTGCTGATAATTGGAGCAATTGTGTTTGTAGCGGCAAAGTATTACCTAGTATACCCGAGCCTGCAAGAAAGCTCGTACTCTTTCTATGAACTTGAAGGCTTGAGGGGAAAGGTCATTGAAGAGGTGACCGTCAGCTCGGGCAAAATCAAAGTTGGCGCCGAGATTTGGGAAGCTCGATGTGATACAGGTAGCATTGGGGTTGGAACAGAGGTCAAAGTCGTATCTCGCGACATGATGAGAGTCATAGTGGCTCCATTTGGTATGGAGAACGACTAAATCCCTTTATTCCTTCAGAAATTGCATAAGAAGCTGAATTGCATTCTCAACGTCCGCAAGATTCAATGATTCAAAGCTGCTATGCGAATATCTGCAAGGTATTGCTAGAGTCGAAACTAGCTGCCCCTGCATGACCATCTGAAGTCCATCTGTAGCGTAGTTGTGATACACCGCGCGTTGAATAGGAATATTGCTCTTTTCAGCAGTGGCTATGAATTTCTCAATCATCTCATGAGAATAATGCAGCTGAGTGTCCTTAACAACAATGACTGGCCCTTTTCCCAGAGCCACACAGGCCTCCCCATCTGTGCCAGGATGGTCGTCAGCCAGTCCGATCTCGAGAATGATCACCCCGTCCACATCTAGATTCTTAGCAACAGACGCAGCCCCTTTTGCCCCTAGCTCTTCCATGACCGTGGAAACAAACGTCAGCGTAGGACGCTTGTCCTCCGCAAGCTTGGAAAATTCCTTTGCCAGGATTAACATCATTGTAAGGCCCACCCTGTCATCCAATGACTTGCCAACGACATTGTGTCCATTCTGCCTTAGAACAGTGTCATAGAGCACAGGTGTTCCGATATGAACCCCTCTTTCCTTCACCTCTTCAGCCGAAAAGGCACCGATATCTAGGAATATCTCATTGTATGAAGGGAGTTGCTTCTTACCCTCTGGACCTGCAATATGTGCGGTCTTCACACAGAAGACTCCAGGGACCATTCCATCGTCGACCATGAGCACTACATGTTGACCGGGCAATAGTCTTAGATCCGGCATATGTGATGTCGTGTTCCACTTGACACGAATGAACCCAGACGATTCGATGTTGCTTACTAGAAAGCCCACTTCATCCGCGTGGGCGACTAAGGCATAATGCTTGTTGGTTCCTGCCATCGTGGCTGTGAGATTACCAATTTTGTCCTGCAGGACCTCTAATCCTAAGTCCACTAGGTGTTTCTTGACTTTCTCTTGTACAAGGCCTTCCCGCCCTACAGGTCCCGGGATTTCGCTTAGGACCTTGAGTAATTCGAATAATCGCTTCATCATCACTCTCAATACTTATGGTGCGGAACTCGCGCTTTATGAATCTCCCGTATTTACCAAGATTCAATGGTAGCTACATCATCGACAATGATGGAGGTTTTAGTGATCTTCAAGCAACCATGGCTTCCGACGCATCAGGACATAGATTGCAAGAACAAACAGGGCAACAGCACCGACTTGTATTGTCGTTATGACAAAAGGCGCTACTGCAGACCAGAACCCATTAGGCAGCTCGGTACTTGTACCCGTTGTAGTAGTCTGGGAGCTAATATCTGTAGTACCTGTAGGCTCAGTCTGCTGAGTCCGAAGACCTCTGGCATAATAGATATCCATCTCTCCATTTCTGCCGTCGGCCCAAGTCACATGTGGAATGTCATCAGCGTCTACTTGAATTCCGAAATATTCCCCTGGTCTTGTGAAGCTGCTCGAAGTATTCTGTGTAGCAACTGGGATTACTGGTCCAAATTCAGGAATTGAGTCAGAAGGTCCTGTAAAGATTAATGACCTGTAATAAAGTCTATAGAAGTCGTCCTGCTCATCATAATATCCAATATGAAGACGTCCTGTTGAGTCAATGGCCATCTCAGGGTTCCATTGGTCACCATTCGTTTCAGGATTAATGAGAATCCTAGGATTCCATGTTTCTCCATAGTCGTCCGAGTACCGAAGGTACACGTCAAAGGTGTCATGAGCACCATCAAACCGATCTGCCCATAGCAAGTACATCCTGTCATTCTGCTCTGGACGCTGCTCAAAGTGCATTACTGGAAGGGTAATCTTAGCTGGTAGACCTTCCGCAGTAGTCCAAGCGGCGTAGTCCCCATCTTGATTGATGAACGCCTCCTCGCCAAAAGTGAGGCCTTGGTCAAGACTAGCATCCAGGTACAGATTTCCTAGGGTTTCATTGATGTAAGTCCATACCACATAGACATCATTTGCCGAGTTCACAGCCAGATATGGAGCAACGTTTCCTGGATCTGATTCCGCTATAACACTGACTGCTTCGAACGAATCTCCTTCATCAAGAGACCGTGTTAGTCTAATCGTGGAATTGTTGTCGACTATGTCATCATATGCAACGTAGACAACTCCATCATTTCCAACTGCAATAGTTTCCTTGTCAGCAAATCCTCCTCCAAAGGTCGATTGTACGGTATGCCATGATGTCCCATAATCGTGACTATTTGCCACGGTAATCTGTGAAAGCGTGTCTGTGAATTCAAGATATGCATAGTACAGCACCCCATCATACCACGCCATCCAGGGGTCAGACTGTCTTGAAGTGACACTCTGCCAGAACATTGGCATTTGAAAGGGATATGACCACGTTTCACCACCATCACTTGACTTCACAAAGCTGACCCTTGCTCCCCCTCCATTGTGAGTTTCAGAGTTCTTCCATCCAGCAAAGAGAGTTCCATTGTCACTGATGACCATCGTGACCTCTACATGATGATTGTACGCGAAGTCATCAGTTGAGAGAAGCAGGTTCTGAGTGAAATCCACGATGTTGGCATCTGAATGATGAGCTAGTCGATTAGGTGCTCGTGCCCATTCGGCAGAAACCTGAAGTGAGGTTTGAGTGATTCCAATGAAGAGACCGATTGCTATCACTGTGCAGAAGACCTTTCGATAGTTCGCCATAAGGGTACACCACCTTCCAAGAGTCGCTATGGCGTCTGTTTGGGATTTGGCCTCTATTAGCATTCTCATCCCGGTAAATGTCCAAGTCTACTCAATAAGCCTCTGAGAGCCGCTTATGCTGACACATTGCTGTTCTCTACTGCCTGTCATGGACTTATTTCAAATGAGAATGTCCGGGTGTCAGTAGGATTCGTGAATGCAGAGCTGTCATACGCTGTCGCATAGAAATCCAGGGAGTCCCCCTCTTGAACTGGGCCGAAATCGCCGACCCACCGTCCACCTGCAATACATTGACCATCAAAGAACGATATATCCTTTGATGCCCATTCTTCACCATTGATCGACCAAGAGAGCTGTGCTCTTGATACTCCTGATGGATTTATTGCATAGATAGTCACACTGATTCTGTCCTCCGGTGCAGGCGGCACAGGAAGAATATTCACTTCGCAAATCAGAGGGCCCTCGACATCATCAAGGACGACTAAGACGATAATCCCGGCCAGCATGACAATGACTATTGCGCCCATACCTATCAGTTTCGTTTGAGTCCTCATTTTTCAATCCTGATTCCAGATTCTCTACAAGCAAGCATGTAATCGTGAATCAATCTAGCGGGCTCTTTCTGATTCATTTGATGGTTTCAGAATGAACCTTCTCAATTTCGAGTTGATATCACAAGTATTGATTGCCTTTGATGACGCAATACCCGGCGATTACCCGTGCATATATGCTATTGAGCTGATAGAACTCCATGGCTTTCGAGGATGTGCTTCTTGGTCTTGGAATAGGGCTGCTTGTTACATTTTTCGTCTATCTAATTATGAACTGGCGTCTCAAGCATCGAATCGAGATGGTGACTGCTGAATTTGAAAAGACTTGGGCAGAGCAAGAAGGTGCTATTAGAAGGGACGCAGCGCAAAGAAGCCGCTATGTCATAAAGGGCAAAATTGCTGAGCATATGGTCCCAATGATGAGCGATATCTTCCAGTACAATCCTGCTGATGCGCGTTTTATTGGTGCTCCTATCGACTATCTGATTTTTGATGGCTATACCGAGGTGAAGGACAGTCATACTGACCCCCCCATCACAGTGGTCCTCGCTGATATCAAGACTGGGGATGCAAAACTTAGTAGAACTGAACGCAGGATCAAAGAGGCTGTGGATTCTGGTAGAGTCAAATGGGAGACTATTAGAGTAGACATTTGAGTTCAAAGTCCCAGATGGTGTCCATTGGTGTTTCAGTTATTCGAACATAGGCCTGGTGAGTTGTGGGGGTCTTCATTACCCGAAAACAATGATGATCTTCAGCAAATTGCAGAGGCGGGCATCAAGGTTGTAGTTTCTCTGGAATCAAGGTTTGGGTTTCCCGACTTCTCAGAGTTCGACCTTGAGCATCACCAAATCTCGATACCAGACTTTGACATACCCTCTGAGCAGAACGTAAGGGAGTTTGTGGACATCCTGAAGACCGCTCTGAGTCAAGACAAGCCTGTACTGGTTCACTGTCTTGCCGGTTGCGGCCGGACAGGAACCATGCTTGCCATTGCTGAGGTCTACATCTACGGTCAGACTGAAGGTCTTGATGCGATTGATTTTGTCCGGAAAACCCGGCCATGTGCAATAGAAACATCTGGACAAGAAGAGAGCATCAAAGATCATGCAGCAAATCCCCTATCCGGATTGGCATAACAAAACCTCGAAAGCTTGTTTTGGCATGGTTAAATTACAGCCGGGCTATCACAGAAGCAGTCCATCATGAGTGCACGAAGAACGGCATCCGTCACCTGCCCCTCATCCGGGAGGCCTTCGAGTACAACTTCGCAAATTCGAATAGTGGGCAAGCTTGTCACAACATCCTCGCAACCACATCCAGCTGCTTCGCCCTCGTCCACATCAATCTGACAGATTGCGTCATTGGAAACGCCATACTGATTGATTGCCTCTCCAATGATTTCCTTTGCGGCTTCGCAGAACAAGCATAGTTTTCCAGTATAGACTATTATGCAACCGCAGCGCCCACATGGGGGTTTACTGGAGTTTTTGGCTGTAGGTGCGACGTCTGTCATCTGCTCGGCCCCAATTCAATACCCGGTCAAGTAATATTAAGTATAGTATATCCTAATATACTATATTGCTACATATTATTTTCAACAATATTCCCGATTCTTTGCATTTGGATTAGTTTTCTTTCTACCAAGGCTACTGTCGGAGAAGTCATATTGAGCTATGAGTCATTGGGGGTTATGTCAGAGGTGTATTCCAGACTTCCAAAAGCAGAGATAGACCACCGAATTGCACGGCTGAAAGACCACCTCAGAAGTGATGAGCTTGATGGTGCCATTTTGATGACTACCACCGAATTATACTACTATTCGGGAGTAGGCACAGGTGGAATTGTCTACGTGCCTGTTGAGGGAGTTCCAATTCGCCTAGTTGAGCGAAATTTGGAATTGGTTGAATCATACTCCTTGATACCTGAAATTAAACCCATGGGGCGCATCTCGCAATTATTCCAGACTCTCAATGTGCCATCGGGCTCCAAAATTGTGATGGAAGCTGATGTCATCCCCTATTCATTGATGAGCTATCTTCAGTCTAGAGCAGACGAAATTCAACTCTCAGATGGTAGTGATATGTTCAGAAAGATTCGTTCAAAGAAGTCGAGTTTTGAGATTGGACTGATTGAGGATGCTGCGAAACTTGTAGACCGATCATTCGAGTTCTGTACAGAGATAGCTACTCCTGAGATGACTGAGATTACGCTCTCAATGAAGCTTGATGCCTGGATGGTGGAGAATGGACATGCCGGTTTTATCACAACTCGTTCATTCAACTCTGAGATGCTTATCTATTCCTACGTTGTTTCCAGTAGTGGCTCCACATTAAACACATTCTTCACGCCAATTTCTGGTGTGGGGCTCTCGTTGAAGTATCCGCTGGGGCCAACCCATCAGAAGCTCGGTCGAAACCGCCCATTTCTGGTCGACACATGCGGGAACATGAAGGGTTACCACTCTGATACGACCCGGACCTTCATATGCGGCAAGTTTAATGAGGACCATAATTCAAAGTTGGATAATCTATTGCAGGTCAAGGGCTTTCTACTCAAAATGATGAAGCCGGGATCTAATCTGGGAGAGCTCTATGCAGATGTGATGGACCTTAGTATAGATCTGGGCATACACGACCAATTCATGGGAATAAACAAAGACAAAGTGGCTTTTCTCGGACATGGAGTTGGACTTGAGCTGGATGAGCTGCCCATATTCTATTCAAAAGGCCCGGATCTAGAGCAGGGTAATGTTCTTGCATGTGAGCCGAAAATCATCACTCCTGGCCGTGAAGTCCTAGGTATTGAAGACACCTATGCCATTACTAGCACGACCAATATGCCCCTGTCGAAGTTTCCAGACCGCTTTGAGATTCGTTAGTCGTCTAAATCACAGCTATCTGTCTAAAAGCTTCTCAGCAACCTGTCTTCCAAATTCATTAGCTCTTTGAAGTTCCCCCTCCGTCAAAGGACCCTTCCTATCTTCCACTTTAGCTGAAAACCCCTCTATGACAAACTTGACACAAGGCATTCTCTGGGCTATTGCTTCTTCCAGTTTTCCTAAAGCGATTCCCCTGTTGCCGCCAGTGTAGGTGTCAAAAGCAGCCCCCATCTTCTCTTCAAGGTCTACAATGCTCGCCCGCTCGATGAATTTCAGCATGTTGCGGGCTGGTTCTTGATTATGGTTAGGACACCCGAAAAGAATCGCATCATATCCTGCAAGATCATCTGTGTGATGCACTTCTCCAGTCTTTGCGACAGAACACTCAACCTGACCGGATTCTCTGATACCCTCTGCTATCGCATCCGCTACTTTCTTCGTATTTCCATAGATGCTCTCGTAGATAATGATAGTCTTCGTCTTCAGCACTCTCCAACAATTTCTAGTCTATTAGCTCTTATGTCCCTTTTCTAATGGCGTAGTAGGAAAGATATAATACGGCAACTATGAGGACTGCCCATGCTAAAGATGACTTCTATCAACTAGCATGATAGTCAGGTCGAGGAGGTCAACTAAGGAATGCGTGGATTCAGTTTGTAGCATCTTGTGATGTCTATTGTAGAAGAATAGACATTGCTGCAAGACCTCGCTTCGACCCCTATCAATTATCATCATTTCTGTCAGACTACAACGATTGACATGGAGTGAGTCAGAAACGACATGGAATCGGGATGACACCAAGACCGTCCCTCGAGGATTGGGTGTCGTCATCCAGTAATGAAAGGCCTGCAAGGCAGGCATTGCCTCTCTCAAGAGGTGGAGAACATGGCAAAAGAACCAGACAAGACATTGGGGAATTATGTGTCGCATCCCAATTGCCAGTCCTCTGATGGAGAGGACATCGACAAGACGGATGCTACTCAGAAGAAGAAAGAAGTAAGCAAGCTTGGTGTAGATATATCAGATTTGGAGACGTTCTGGAGGTCATATATAGTATGATTCTAGACAATCTAATCTGGCTGAGGGTGAAGGTCCACTGTGACATGGACATCGCCCTCTTTTTCTTATCATTCAATATCACAGTATGACCGATAATGATTCAAAAGCCTCTAAGCCGCATTTTAGCTGACGACTATTCCAATCCTAAGATGTCGTAATTATCTCTTGGAAGCGGTTTGAAATGCCGAATGCCCCATCTGACGAATTAATGGCATTATGTCGCCGCGGTGAGCATTTTCAAAGGTTCGGTGAGCTCGATGCAGCTGAAGAATCCCTAAAGGCGGCAATTGAGATCGATGAGTCTTTCACTCTTGCTTGGAATCTTTTGGGACTGGTCTATCAGGACGCCGAGAAATATGCTGAAGCATTAGAATGCTTTGAGAAGGCCATGGAACTTGACAGTGAATGGACCGAGCCAATCGAGAACGCTGGGATGCTGCTATATTCTGAAGAGATGTACGACGAAACAATAGAAACGCTCACCAAATATCTAGAGCTTGGAGGTAATGAGCTAGACACACTGTTGGCATTGACAAAAGCAGCTGCTCTAGCAGACGACTGCCAGACTGTACTCACAACCACTTCTGTAATTCTAGAAACGCATGAAGACCTCTATGAAGTCTGGGAGATGAGGGGTATGTGCCAAGCCCAACTTAATCGATACAACGCCGCCTGTACGAGTCTTAACGTAGCTATTGACCTGAATCCAAGAGCAGTTAGTTCACTCAATGCCGTCGGAAATCTTTGTTATGATGCACAGAACTATGCCAGAGCAGCCGAGTTCTTTGAGCCTAGCCTATCAGTCAGAAGGAAGCAACCTGATATCTTGTTCAAGTATGGAACCACACTCTGGTTCCTTGATAGATGGACAGAAGCGATACTAATACTCGAAAAGTATACTGAGCTCTCCCCTGATGATCCACGAGGATGGAACAATCTGGGTGTTTCATTGAGAGAGAAAGGCGATTTCAAGCGTGCAATGGAGTGTTACAACCGTGCCCTGGAACTGAACCCCGAACTTGACATAGTCAAGAAGAACATGGAAACAGCAAAAGAGATGCAAGTTCTGCTATAGAACGGGAATTTGGACAATCCATGCTGGCATCGCGAGAGAAAGAGGAGGAGAGAACCGGTGCCAACAAGGGACAGCCTACAACCCCATGACACCGGACTCATCACATCAAATATACGTCTAGTCAGACCCTTTTAAGCACCTATAAACTGTTGACTTCAGCCGTTTATTACAATGAGGGGCACTCTCATCTCCTCACTGGAGGTGCCCCCATGATGACCCAGCAGAGATGGAGGTTCTTGTCCTGGAAAGCTGTTGAGAACGGCATAGTCTTCATTAAACATCAGTGTGTAATCTCCAACCCGATTCGGCAACATCTGATGTGCCTCGTAAAGCCCAAACCAATTGTCATCTATGAGGTCCTCGCTCTTGTGAATCTCGCATGCATGTCCAAGTTCTGAGTTCACATAATGTTCGAAAACTCTCATACGTGAAGGTCGCACATAACAGTATACAGATCGCGTGTCTCCGCACAGTGGCAGGGTGAGGGTGTCCATCAATTCAGGATGGTCATCAGTCCGGATGAGGTTCTCTGGTTTCACATCATGCAAGCCATGATCGCTTGTGACAATGAGTGTCGTATCTGAGCCCTCAATCGTTTCCATGAATGTATTGAAAGCGTGATCAAAGACATAAAGATGCTCTTGTGCCTCAACACTATTGATTCCAAGTATATGAGCGATAGAATCAAGCTCCGGCCAATAGGAGTAGATATAGCTTGGTTTCTTAGCCAATGAAATGGCTTTCTCTACACTCCCAAAGAAGCTCTGAATTCCTTCGTATCCGATTCTTGTGGCGCCCCTGCCTATTGTGTACTGCGAGAACGGAGAGTCAACAATCTGCTTTCCGGCAACCACTATGCGCTCTCTTTCGATCTCCCAGAAAAGGGACTTAAACTTCAAAACATTGGCTATGTCTGTATCTATCACGTTCCAATCAACAACACTTGTAAAGGGCAGAATTCGTGACATCATTCCATATTCCTTCAGGAATACATACCAACCTGTCACCGCATGTTGTTGTGGCGCCAGGCCTGTAATGAAAGTCGTAATTGCAGAACCTGTGGATGGTGGAAAAACTGACGTGAGAGTGCCTCGTACCGAAGATGCGAGCATAGTGTCTTTTCCATGCTCCATGAGGTAGTCATATCCTAGTCCATCCACGACCATCAGTAC
The DNA here is from genome assembly GCA_029856425.1 of Candidatus Thorarchaeota archaeon. GTDB lineage: Archaea > Asgardarchaeota > Thorarchaeia > Thorarchaeales > Thorarchaeaceae > SMTZ1-83. The sequence continues at coordinate 3,037 of JAHQWZ010000007.1, read as the reverse complement.
AATGTTTTTAGACTTCTCTACCCCCGAGAGCCCATCTATTGTTGTCTCCGGATACGGGCTCTGTGTACCAACGGCTGACGCAATGGAACTCATCAGATTCACAATGCCCCCGCCGGAATAATTCGGTTTGACTTGCATGGTCCGTTGAAACGTAACTCCCCATATAGGAACTTCCTTGGCAAGATTCAGCAAACGTAGCGGGAAATATATGCAGGATTTACCAATGAGCCGACAAGGTGCAAACTAATGGACAGAGAGCGACATCACAGTCTATTATTCAAGGTGGCAGCCATATGGAACTTGCTTCTGGCAATATCCTTCATTGTTCTTCCCAGAATTGATATTGGCTATTTTTCGCTGGCCGGCGATGTCCCTCCTCCGCCTACGCTTCTATGGGCTGACTCTTTCTTCATCATGGTCTTCGTGGTTGGTCTTCTCCTCTTCTCCATCAGCATCAATCCAAGAATCAGTCAGGGTTTTATTCCAGTAGTGATATTCGAGAAGGTTGCAGTGTTTGTTGTTGGGCTATTCTATTTCCTTATCGGAGAAGCATCTCTCCTAGTACTTGCTTTCGTAGCTATTGATCTCCTCTTTGGCATCCTATTCTTCGAACATTGGTTTGCATCGAGAAAGACATAGCAGCTGTTGAAAATCGCTTTCTGCCTCTTCCCAGCAATTGATTTGGATAGTTTATATTTGTAAATCATGGAAATCGCTACATTTGCCGCTGGTTGTTTCTGGTGTGTTGAAGCTATCTTCCAGCAGCTTAAAGGTGTGACATCTGTGGTATCCGGCTACACCGGAGGGCATACTGAGAATCCTACCTACAATCAAGTTCTTACAGGAAACACTGGTCATGCTGAGGCATGCCAAATAGAATTCGACCCTGACCAGATCACGTTCGAAGAGCTTGTCGAGGTGTTCTTCGAAACTCATGATCCTACTACACTCAACCGTCAGGGGAATGATGTTGGCACTCAATATCGTTCAGCTATCTTCTATCATAATGAATCGCAGAAGAAGGCTGTGGAGCTATTCAAAGAGAAACTTGAGGCTAGTGGAGTGTGGAAAAAGCCTATAGTGACCCAAATAACACCCTTCACAAAGTTCTATCGTGCAGAGGACTATCATCAGGACTACTTCAGAAATAATCCCAATCAGCAATACTGTCGCTATGTGATACGACCAAAGCTTGAGAAATTTGAGAAAGTCTTCAAACTCAAGCTATCGCCGTAGGGCCTTTGACAGGGGTATTTTGCGTAACAGACAATAGAGAGCAAATACATGCAAGAGTGTATGAAACCTATTGTTCGACCAATGAATAATGATGACTGGACAGAATTCGAGAAGCTGGATGAGGAGCTCTTCCCCATCGACAGAGTCAGAGAGGAGTCATTCAATACACTAGTTGATAGGGGGGCTTTTTTCGCCCTTGAATCAGAAGGTCGAATGGTGGGCATGCTCTCCCTTGCCAGGTTCGGTGAAGATGATGGTCATCTCGGCCGAATTGGTGTTTCTAAGTCCATGCAGAACAGAGGGCTGGGAGCTAAGCTCATGGAATACGCGATGGACTGGTTTCGAAATGAGAGTATGTCCAACGCTATCCTATATACTCAGGACCACAACAGACATGCACAACATCTCTACAAGAAATTCGGGTTTAAGATAGTTGGAACTACTTGGCACTACTTCGTCCCATTCCGAACAATAGATTCCTCAGGGAAATATCTTTGTGAAAGAATTCAAGACGGTGAGATTGAAGCTGTCGGTGAGAAATACGGCGAGTATCTCCCAGCCGCGCAGATTAGACGGTTTCTCGAATCAGACGACTTCCATGTTCTTGTGCTCAAGAATTATGAAAAGGATATTGTTGGGGTGTGCCGTTTCACACCGGCATTCCCAGGATGCTTTCCGTTTCAGATTGATGGCATTGATTGTTTTGATGATTTCATCTCGTGTTTGAAGCTATATAGTCTGCCTGAGTTTGAATATATCCGATTGACTTTTACAGACAATGAGGACCTTGCAGTACTTTGTGATGAGCGAGGATATGAGCTCCATCACAAACTATACCGAATGAAGGCTGAGGTCTCTCCCAAGAGATAATAGGCCTCCAATCGCAGTTATTAAGTGGATGGCCAGTACGAAACACTAGGATTTGTCATTTATGACGGAAATCACTATCTGGAGCGAAACAAAGACAGGCGGAAAAGTTGTTGAGCGTTTTGACACAAACACAACTGAGATAGATCTCAGCGACAGGCGCATTGCCACAACGGACCTCTCAGTCCTTGATGCGTTTCCTAACCTAGAGGTTCTTACTCTCTCTGGGAACGAGATTCAGGCCATTGACCTTTCCAAGCTACAAGGTTGTTCAACACTGTTAGAGCTCTCCCTAGGCGGAAACCAGATTGAAACTCTGGACCTATCGTTCTTGGAAGGATGTACAGGACTGATGCATCTGGGTCTCTCGTTCAACAGATTACGAGCCATAGACCTTACACCACTAAAGCAGTGCACTGAGCTAAAAGCATTGCATCTTTATGAGAACAAACTCCAGAGTATTGATTTCTCGCCACTAATGAAATGCAAGAAGCTTCGCAATCTAACACTTACCAAGAATGAGATTACCTCATTGGATGTGTCCTCTCTTTATCACTGTCGAAATCTTGTTCAGCTTGGTTTAGATCCAGGGGTTAGCATCACTGCGTCCGCCAAACTCAATAAAGTGAAACCCCCTCTTGCATTAAAATCGCTTCTTGGCGAAATCGATTGGAAATAGCCCAAAGAAAAATTGGAGGCCGCGCTCTTGGCACGGCCAAAAGGAGAGAAGTTAAATCCCATCGCATTTGGTGGGACAGGGAGGCCTACCTCCGGAACGAGACTCGATACATCTCAACTCTCATGCTTGTTTTCAGACGTTCGTGATCCTCAAAGGAGGGTTCAGGCTTTGGTTTCTGACGATTCTTAGCGAAAGCCAACTTTCTAACACCACCTCTAGTTCCACCTTGAATGAATATCAATTGGCGTTAGCCGT
>JAHQWZ010000254.1 GCA_029856425.1 Candidatus Thorarchaeota archaeon | reverse complement strand
CGTGATTGGTCTAGCACCGCATACATCTGCAGGTATCATTGGTAGAATTGTTGGTTTCACAAATGCCAGCGTTTGCTATGCACACCCCTATTGGCATGCAGCAAAACGGAGAAACTGTGACGGGGATGAAGATGCGATAATCTTGGTCCTTGATGCTCTCATCAACTTCTCCAAGGATTATCTTCCAGCTGGACGAGGAGGTTTCATGGACGCGCCTCTTGTCCTCTCAGTCATTCTCAACCCTGAAGAAGTTGATGATGAGAGTCATAACATGGAGGTATGTTATCGCTATCCGGCTGAGTTCTATGAGATGGTGGCTGAGGCACAACATCCCAAGGCAGTCCAACATCTTGTCGATATTGTGGGGAGCCGACTGGGAAAAGAGGCTCAATACGAGGGCTTCGGTTTCACTCATGATACATCATCAATTGATGATGGTCCTCGGAACACAAGATACAAGACTCTGGGTACCATGGCTGAGAAACTTGAAGCCCAGCTTCAACTAGCAGTTCTTTTGGATGCCGTAGATTCGAAGGACGTAGCTGAGAGAGTACTTTCTCATCATTTCCTTCGAGATATTCGGGGGAACCTGCGAGCTTACTCAACACAAAAGACACGATGTCGCAAGTGTAACAGGATTTACCGTCGAATACCCCTGTCAGGAACCTGCATCTGCGGAGAGGGCCTTTTACTCACAGTCAGTCAGAAGAACATCTCAAAATACCTGGCAGTTGCTGAGAAGATGATGCGCGACCATGACCTCAGTCAGTATCTCCGCCAAAGAATCACGCTCATTAATTCTTCTCTGGACTCACTCTTTATATCGGAACAGACTGATCTAACAGATTTCTTCTAATCTATTAAATCACTCTTCCTCAAGCGTCAGCTTGAGCAGGTCTCCATCTTCAATCATTCCAATCAAGCTGTTCGTGGCGGAGAGCACTGGAGCTTGGTCTATGTCATTCTTTCTGAATATTCTGACACATTCCGGAATAGTGGTCACTTCATTGACACTGATTATGTTCTTCGTCATGACATCTTTCACTGGCACATTTGGAAGCCGAAGCAGCTTCTTAGTCACTACTAGAAAGTCCTTTGAGTCCCAGCTCCATTCAACTGAGGAATCAGTGCCACTATAGGTCTTTGATACATTGTCTTCAGTTGTCACTTCAGTCAATCGAATGAAGTCACTGACAGTAATCATCCCTGTGACTCCACCTGCTTCGTTAACAAGAACCAATGCATTCCTGCCTGCCATCTCCATCAACATATATGCAAGTGGACAGGGGGTTTCTTCCCAAGCTGCACTAATCTGTGGTCTAATATAATCTCCAATCTTGACATCTTGAAATTTCTCATTTTCCTCGAGGACCGCTCCCAAGATATCGGGGACCGTTACGAGGCCTACGAGCTCGTCATTATCCACAACAGGAAGTCGCCTGAACCCCTTCTCTAACATTAGCTTCGTTGCAGTTTTCACCTGAGTTCTGGGCGACACTGTCAAGGGGTCCCTCACCATCAGCATGGCCAGCTGCGGCTCATCAGCCTTTCTCAACAAATCACTTCTGGTGACCATCCCCACCAGAGTCTTCGAGCCTTTCTTCACAACCGGGATTCCGTTGACCTGTTTCTCAGCCATTATTTGCAGGACATCTTCTCGAGTTCCAGGGACGGAAGCATATACCACATCTGACTGCATGCACTGTGCGACTTTCATGCTGATACCTTCATTGCTGATTTGCTTTACTCGGGTATTGTAGAAACGGCGTGTCGTAGCATTGGTTCTACTAAACCAATTAGCCCTGCGGCAATAACCGAAATCGATAGGGCTGATAAGCATCTACTCTCATTGGCTTTAAAATGTAATGGCATAGCCGATAAAGGGTTACAGATTGGTCACCATGGATTCTTCTTGATTCCTAGGAGGTAACCCAATGCATTACTCATCCAGTGAATGACCAATGTAATGATAATGAGTATTACCGTGTAGACTCCTTCTGGCTTAAGAAGTGGATATGCAAAGAGAAGTGCCATGATTATGAACCCAAGCTGATCAAGTATAGGCGAGGGTCCCCCGCTCTGCACACTGACTCTTCTCTTCAAGAAAGACCCTATGAGGTCTCCAGCCAGTGTTCCTACAGAGAGAAGAAAGCCTACAGGAATGGTCATGAGCAAGACATATTCCATACTTGGAGTCACAGTGACAAACTCTGCCATAATGGGCATCAAATATGGAGCAAGAATATGCTGTCCAACACCTGTTAGAGTGCCAAAGAACACTCCAGCAAGAAAACCTCGTATTGTCTTGCCATCGCCAAGGATTCTGTGACCGTCTCGCATGAGTCTGCCACCATCTATGGGCTTGCCCCCTCCAAAAACTACTGGGGTTGCGTTGGCAATCCATGCTGGCAGTCCAAGCCACACTGATAGTTCTAGCAGCGCTAATGCTTCATACATTTGGCGTGCCTCCTACAGAACTCAAATAGTCCTTCATCTCTTTGTTTCTTTTTGGTCTGGATTCAATGCTAATCCTCTATCTGTGAGGAAAAGCCGACACATCGACGGTTCGTTCTCCGGTCTTAATCTTTTCAGTACCCTCTCTCCAGTTTCTTTTCCAATACGCATCTTCAAAATATAGTCTGACCAATAATCCAGAATATTGCCTGCAACTGGCTCAAACCCTTCTGATTTATCCATACTTCCTTTCACTTGGTTTAGAACGAGCACAGCCATGTCTTTCTCCCTTGCCAATCCCTTCAATAATCCAGCCTGTCGGTTGAGTTCCCGATGGTTGAGATAGTTAGTCTTGCGGTCATCCAACACCGATCTGTATAGGCGAGTCAGTGTATCGATGACAACAAGTCTAGTATCATGGTGCGCATATAGTTCGAGGTCATCAATCAGTGCACTTTGTTCTTCGAAGTCTTTGGGAGATATAATCATCAGTTTATCCTTGAGCTGGCTGAAATCCTTCCCCGAAATCTGCTCTAGCCTTTCAACTGGAGATGAGGACTCAGAGTTGACATATATAGTTCTTACACCTATTCTACACGCTGCACTCGCAAACTGAAGGGCTGCTGTGGTCTTTCCTGCCGCTGCCTCTCCGTAGAAGTGAATGAATAAGCCAGATGAAAGCCCACCATTGAGGACCCTATCCAAGGCCGACACACCTGACGGAAGAATCAAATCGCCCTTCACCGGATTCATGTTGTCACAAGACAAGTGATAAGCCTAACTCAGAAGGAGTACTGTATGCCGAGATATGAGGTAGCAGTTGCAACAAGGAATCCAAAGGTCCGATATCTTGTTGTTAACCTCCTAAAACGGCTAGGTGTTGGTTTTGTACTGTGCGCTCCTGATGACAGAAGATGTGACATGGCAAAGGTTGTGATAACAACAGATTCTGAGGCCTTTAATTTCCAAGAAAGCCGTCTAGTTGTGGTTGATGAGGCACCAAAGGATGATGATGCCACTGCAATTGAAGTCATGCTTGGTCTTTTTGACGTTAGAAATCCTTCAGTCATAGCTGTTGGCATTGACCCGGGAATGAAATTCGGATTAGCACTAGCAACTGATGG
>JAHQWZ010000253.1 GCA_029856425.1 Candidatus Thorarchaeota archaeon | reverse complement strand
TCACTCTCAGCTGGAGTCCTGGGCGGGATTCTGTTCTACATGGACAGTGCAGGGCCTGATGTACTCGCTGAGATGACAGAGAATATTCCTGTTGACATGTATCTTACCTTTAGTCCATCCTTCTATAACCAGAACGAAACAACAACCGCAGATGTTGAGGAAATTGTGAGCTCTCAAGAATGGATTGAAGAGATAGAAACGATATCTAAGGTCGAATTCTATGACTGGCGCCAAGAGGACTGGCGTGATGCTTTCAGCATATTACTCGGCATTAATGATACATTCTACGACAAATTTCCAGATGCGCTTGATATGAGTGTTGATCCAACGGCTCTCACAGCAACAACATGCATCGTAGAAGAAAGCAAGCTAGGCAGACGGGAGCTTTCAATTGGTGAGAACCTCACCATTTGGACTGAGGCATACAATGAAACCTCAGAATGGTGGTATCAGATTCCGATTAATTTTACTATTGTAGGTACATTCACAACCAATTTGTACATGCAGCAATACTACTGGGAAGACACTATTAGCACGTCGCTTCTTATGGTTACAACGAGAGAAGGTCTTTACCAAGCATTTGAGGAGCTGACTGCGGGATACTATGGCGGTGTTCAGGACGAGATTTGGTCGGGTGTGGACCATGATATAGTTGGTCTAGCAAATCCCATCTCAGCTATGGAGGATATTGAATACAGAATAGAGCAGCAGGCATTACCATATGCCCGGGTTAGCAATTTTGCCCTGCTGGGTGCCGTGTATGAGTATATGTCTTGGGGCATGAGCATGCGTGTGGTAGCTCTGGCATTCTCTATTCCAACATTAGTCATGGCAGTGATGCTGGTTTACTATAACTCCAATCTAATAGCTGATGAGAGAAGAAGAGATGTTGGAACACTCAAGACTCGAGGAGCATCAGGCTGGCAAGCATTCCGATGGGTTTTGAGCATAGCCCTAGCGACTGGGATTTTAGGGAGCTTGGGGGCTATTCTCACCGGTGCAATCTCAGCTCTGGTTTCAGCTACGGTTCGAGAATTCATGTCATTTAGACTCGATATGCTGGCCGAGTTTACATTGCTTCTCACACCTGAAGCAGTGACTGCTGTCTTTCTGTTCTCCTTCTCGGTAGGATTGATAGTGGCGCTTCCTTCGGCAGTTAGGGCACTATTGATGACACCTACGGAGGCCCATAGCATAATAGAAAGAGAAGTGCTGATTAATGTTGAGAAGATGAGCAGTCCAGGGATTGATCTTCTAGCACTTCTCATCTCAGGATACTTGTTGTCTCCAATGCTCTTTGCATTGAGCTACATGTCAATGAGCTTCACTAGCGCAATGTTGTTTGCAGCGATTGTAATTCCTTTGTTAGGAATCTTCACATTAGCACTAACAAGGCTGCTATCGCGTCCAACCGCATCTGTGAAATCCAAAGTACTTGCAAGAATAAATGCCAAATCACTATATGCAGGCTCCAGAGTCATCTCAGGAAACATTCGCTTGTTTAAGAAGAGCGAGGCATTGGGCGTAATGTTTATCGCAATGGTGTTCGCAGCCGGTATCTTCTCTTCTCTATCAGCCACAACTGGTAGCACCCATATGAAGGACGTATTGAATTTTGAAGTGGGTGCTGATATCAGTATTGAAGTCATGCCGGGGTTGGAGAATGTCACACTTGATATTCTGGGCAATATTACCGCAATAGACGGAGTGAACCATGCTAGTGGAATGCTAAAGACTGAAGCTGAGGCTGGTTATTGGATGTCAGATTATGGCACTAGGATCTGGATATCCCAAGGAATTACAGTATACGGGGTTCAACCCAACGATTGGTTGAATTCCGCTTTCTGGCTTGATTATTTCACGAAAGATACACTCCCACGCGATTCAATCCCTCAGTTAGCTCTTGACAACACAAGCATTCTGACCTCATTCAAGCCAGTTGATCATTATATAGTGACAAACTACCAATACACGCCAGTATATTCAGATTCACTTACGCTAACATTGAGGGCATTATATTGGGAGAATGTTAGCGAATGTACTATCATAGACGTCATGGCAGAAGGCTACGATGCCTATGGTGGAAACAAATACCTTCCAGGCGAATCCTCAGCTATCAACTTCTTAGTCATCAATCTTGACTATATCCACGCCTGTCTGAATGTTTCTAGAATTAACAAGATCTACGTTGATTTGGCAGAAGGAGCAAACCACACACAGGTCATGCGTGACATAAACGAGGTTGCTCCAAATAGCTTTCAATCGATTGATTCGTCACAGGCCCTCATAGATGCTGCGCTCGAATCAAGAGCGGGACAATCCATCTATGGCGCATACACTCTCAATGTAGCTTTCGCATTTCTCTATCTAACGGCAGGTGTGCTCATAGTTGCTATGGTTAGATTTGCGATACTGAGAAGACAATTCTCTGTTATGCGCGCTTTGGGTGCGGAATCAAGAACAATTCTTGTTGCAGTACTCGTAGAATCATTAACCGGAGTGGTCCTTGCCGCAATAATTGGCGCTGTGGTTGGCCTTTTGCTGACAAGCTTTGTTATTCAATTGCCACTCATTTACATGGGCAGTCTGACGATAACTTTATGGAATCGGCTTCCAGTACTCCTTGCAGTACCAACAGCTTTGCTTATCACAATCCTAGGAGCAGCAGTGCTCTCCACCCTTGCAGCAACATATATCGTCGTTGCCAAGAACCTTAGAAGAAACATAGCTCAAGAGATACAATACACGGAATGATGAACCATGTCAGAGGACTTGGAAGAAGTAGCACATGAAAACAAGGTCGTTGTAAGAGACCTCATGAAGGTCTATCGACGTGGAAATAAGGAAGTCATTGCTCTCAGAGGTCTGGACTTTGAGGTTGGACATGGAGAGTTCCTCAGCATCGTTGGGCCGAGTGGATCAGGCAAATCAACTCTGCTAAAAATGCTCGGAGCTCTGGATAAGCCCACTGCAGGGACTATTCTCTTTGATGGCAATAGCCTGACTCTTCTTGATGACAGGCGTTCGATGCTGTTCCGAAGAGCTAAGGTTGGATTTGTATGGCAAACTGGGAACCTAGTGCCTGGTCTGAGTGCTTTCAAGAATGTGACTCTGCCAATGAGGCTTGCCGGTGCACCAAAATTAGCTGCAAACGAGAGAGCCAAAATGCTTCTTGACATCATGGGTCTATCCGACAGGGTGAACCATAAACCTAACCAGCTTAGCGGCGGTCAGAACCAAAGAGTTGCCATCTGTGTAGCTTTAGCGAACAAGCCAGAGCTACTACTTGCCGATGAGGTGACAGGTGAACTCGATTCAGAAACTGCAATGATGGTTATGGATGCCTTAAAGACGATAAATAAGGATTTTGGAACTTGTATTGTAAATGTCACTCACAACCCGAGAGTGGCTGAATACGCAAGTCGTGTGATTCGAATCAGAGATGGCCTAATTGAGGGCCAACGCCACACTTTGTATGGTGATATAACTGAAGTCGATGGGAAGGGACGAATGGTGATTCCAGAAACAGTGAGGAAGCTTGCTGGCATCAGAAAGAGAGTCGTTCTGAAGGTGACCAATGAGGGAATTCTCATTACT
>JAHQWZ010000252.1 GCA_029856425.1 Candidatus Thorarchaeota archaeon | reverse complement strand
GCCTCCTCGTTTCGACCCAGGAGGGCATTGTAGCAAGCGAGATAGTAGTATGCCATGTTGAGTTCTTTCTCACCAATCTCTACGCTCAACGCATTCTCTGTGGCCTCAATGGCAGCCTCATAATCCCCGAGGTCTCTCTGGGCACGTCCAAGATACAACCAAGGCCAGAACTCCTCTGGTTCAAGATCGGTTGCAGTTGAGAACGCATCAGCAGCTTCAATATAATCCTGTTTCCGTGACAGAATGAGACCAAGCTGAAGATAAAGCTGCCATGGTTCTTCGTAATTCTCCAGCGCATTTCTAACGAGATCCTCTGCATCCACAATCCTATCGTTTTCTCGCAATTGTTCTAATTGTCTTACTAGTCTCTCAATTTCGTTCAAAATGAAATCAGCTTCTTTGCGATGTTCTGAAATTCGCCACTATTAAGATGGAATGATTCGCTTTTACGCCATATGATGGGTGCACTATTTAGGCTCCTCAGGGACTCTTGGGAGTTCCTCTGCTACACCATTATACGAACCTAGCGCAAATCCAGGATCAAATCTAAAATCACCATTGCCATTTCGCATATTTGTAGTGGGAAGAATACCGCACGGGAAATGATCGGATTTCATCTAATCGGTCCGCTAGACTTCCCGCCCGATTCTCACTGATACATCCCATATTCAATAGATAGCACCAGTTTGTTAGCTGGGCATGCGATGCGGCCAGCCATGCATCATCGTTTCCAGCAGCATCTTGAGTAGATGTACAGTCCGATACTGAATAGAATCGCAGTAGACACTAGCATTACTGTGACATCAATGAAGTTGAATGGATTGTATCCCAGGAATTCCTCTCCCACAGCGAGTGCCGCAATCATGTTGTTTCCTAGGCACATTGGGTTTACGTGCACGAGAGGTTTGAGAAGATCTGGCAGGTCACGATATGGAAATGCGATTCCAATGAAGTAGTTGACCAAGACCACCGCTACTCCGATATGAGCTGCAGCTGACTCGCTTTTCACAACACTCGCGATGATTAACCCGATACCAGCTGCAAAGAGAACGATGACCGCGGCCAGACCCGCAATTAACAGCATATCAATGGTTGTCACTGTCAACTCAGCTCCGAGGACCAGACCAAGAATGATGACGATTGCGCTACCTATCGCTGAAAAGACAAACACTGTTGCGATTCTTCCCAAGCACTCATTCACGGGATTGACAGGCATTGAAGAGAGCTTCGAATACAGGTCATGGTCTCTATCAGAGGCAATTGACCCCGGGAGATTGCTCATTGCTGTGCTCATAATCAAGAGGGTCACCATGGCTATGACAAGGAAGCCCCTGAGAGCTGGCATGAATTCGAGGGGCACATCCTGAAAGAGCACCATTGGGAGTACTATAAGGAAGAAGATTGGAATTAATATCGAGGATCCAATGATGGCTTTGTCTCGGAGAAATATTCTCATTGAACGCATGAATGAGGCATGAACTTGGGTAATCCCGCTCAATATACTTCACCTCGTACCTGGCAATCAGTGAGTTGGTAAAACACATCCTCAATACTTGGCGGTCTTGCTTCTACACGATGCATGTCGAAACCAGAATTCTGGAGTGCACTCACGACCTTGGGGATGATTTTCTTTGGTTCTTCACATATCATCTCAATTGATGCCTCCTTCTCTATGACCACACAATCACCGCTAAGGCTTGCCAGCAGTAGCAAGAGTTCCTTAGACCTTGGTGTAGCATCGACAATGATAGAGTTCCTCAGCCCGCTTATCTCCTTCAATTCCTCTGGTGTCCCCTCGGCCACAATCTGGCCTTCTATCATGAAGCCCACTCGAGAAGCCATCTCAGCGTCCTCACCTATGTGCGTGACCAGGAGGATTGCCGTACCCCGGCTATTGATCTCCTGAAGGAGAGAGAGAAAGTCCTTTCTCACTGACGGGTCGAGTCCAGTTGTGGGCTCATCCAGAAACAATATCCTGGCATCACCTAATAGGGCTGTGGCAACATCCAGCTTCTTCTTCATACCACCACTGTATTCTGCAACTCGCCTGTCAGCTTCTTCACTCAAGTCCATCATCTTTAGCAGTTGCTCTATCTCTCCCCTTGCCTGTGACTTCGACAGTCCTAGGAGGCGTGCGAAGTATTCAAGGTTCTCTCTTCCCGTAAGAAAGTCTGAACAGAAGTTCACCTGAGGAACATAGCCAATATGCTTTCTGGCTTTCAATCTGTCATGGCAAATGTCGTTTCCGAGAATTCTGACGCTCCCCGTATCAAAGGAGTTTGTGCCAGCTAATATTGACACAAGCGTACTCTTGCCTGAGCCATTTGGCCCCATCAGCACAAAGAAGTCAGTCGACCTGATCTCTAGGCTGACACCCTCCAGCACTCTCTTCCCATTATAGCTCTTGGAAATATCCTGAGCATCCAATACAATCGATGAAGATTTCATGTTTATACCATAGACACAAGTCTACTTAAGGGGTGGATGAGTTCTGTAGCGCAGAACAGACTCTCATTTAATGGGTGTTCGCGCTCCATATGATGGTGGGGAAATCCTATGGAGGAACTTGATAAAGTACTACAAGCTCTGAGCGTTGTTGAAAGATACGAGGAATACCTCTTCAGAAAGACATGGGGGAGAGCCCTAATCGTCATTGGTATAGTGCTACCTTTAGGTTCCCTCGTCAGCATGAACGCAGCTATTGTTGCGGAAGTAATAGGACTGGAATCAGGGCTCATCTCGCTATTGGTTAATCTGATGACAGTGATTCTGTGTTGGGGATTTGTCGCCTACACCTTCTTTGGTTCTTGGCGCACCCCGAAGAGGAAACCTGATGATGAGCGAACTGATGCCAAGCACGGCCCGATAATCGGTGTCGCATGGTTTGTGGCTTTCGCACTGACAGGTCTGGTTCCTGAATTTCTGCGAATTGTATCACTGCTCTGGGCAGCAGGTGCATCATGCCTGCTCACCTTTGCGATTCTTCGATCAGTAGGAACGCATGGAAATGTCAGGATTCTTCTCTATCTTGGCCTCTCCCTATTCATTGCTTCGGTTCCCCTCTTGCTCATCTTGGACCCTGTACTCTTGTCATACCTAGCAATGATGGCTTTCTCTGTGTGCTTCATCCTTGCCGGGATTGCGATGAACAGGATGGCTGCTTCCATGTTAGTGCAATCCGCGTAGTCAATATCCCATATGGTGATGACGGTGACTGATTCTTTGACTCTTAGCAAAGTGGAAAAGATCTTTCAGTCACAGCCCCGCTTTTCCATCATGTACCTTCTCTTCTTGAAGAGGAAGATTGGCTTCATCGAACTGTCACAGCTTCTGGGACTCACACCTGGCAATCTTGATCACCACATTAGAAAACTCGAGGAGGCAAGTCTTATTCGGAGCCGGCGAATTTTGTCCTGGAGGCCACTGGTCATTGTCGAGATTACACCATCGGGGACCGAAATCTTCCGAGAATACGTCTTCAAATTGAAGGGGCTTCTCGAGGGTATTCCAGAAAAGATGCTTCACGATCAGAAATAATGCCTGAGTCTTGAGAATCTCCCGATTCTCTCAATATTCATCGGAAGGTTGCATCTGCCAATACACGTCC
>JAHQWZ010000251.1 GCA_029856425.1 Candidatus Thorarchaeota archaeon | reverse complement strand
AACCCTACTTTGACAGACTGTTAAGAAGATTATAGATTACGATATGTGAATCAGACTGCCGAGCATTACCACTATGAATGGCAATTGGACTATTGTTACTCTTTCTATAATCGTAATCTTCTAAGCTCAGTGGAGCGCGGGAGTGACTAAGGTAAGTTAGGATAGGTCATGGGGGTGGTTGTGCAAGACTGGGTAGTATGTCGATAATATCAAGGGCTTCCGCAAATAGGAAGATAATGATTATGATAAGTAAAATGATAAGGATATCACGCCAATCCAATTTCACATTCCTCCAAGGACGCGAGTTGGCATTTAGTCCTTGTATGTTCCTTAAAAATCCAGCTACCAATTTGACGAATTCAAGGCGGGATTCTGTATTTATGAGATATAACTTGAATCCAGACTCTTGAAATCAGCCAACACATCTAGACTATTTTCTTCTTTTGTAGTAGATAATAGCAATAATCCCGACTATAATGATTAAGCCTATGATAAGTAGATATAAGCAGCAACAGCCGCCGTTGTCTTCGCATTCTCCCGTATTGATTGTTGCATCGAATGCCATACCACCCTTTAATTCACCATTGATATAGATTTCAACTGTGAATATGCGCCCTTCATCAAGCTCGATATCCCTATCAGGATCAATTAGGAGTATGACTGTCTCGTTTTCACACGCAGGAATTGCTTGAGAGGAATAGCCTAGTATGGTTGCATTCCATATTTCATCATAATTCCCCTTTTGCTTAACTTTGATGAGGACATAGTCAGTGTTGTTTGTTGGATTCCCTACCTGAAGGGTGCGGTTTCCCGGTGAGCACAGAGGAACAACATTGACACACTCATAGCCAATATTATTGGTTTTGTCTTCTGGCTTCTCATCCCCGTGATCAACTTCTACCCTAAGAGATACTGTGTTTGCAAGAAGCGGTGTCCAGCTAAAAGCTGCCTCAGACGAACCAGATGGATTAACTGAAACTTCGACTGTATCTAATGGAGTCCAAGTAACGCCCCCGCCTAATGGTGAATAAGAAAGTGACACGTTGGTTCCATCAGCACGTACATTTCCTCTATTGTAAACCGTCACCCTAACATCATAAGCCGTATGTTGCTTTACTTCAGATATTGGATTTGAGCCAAGGTATAATGCAATACATGGATTATCCCAGACTATCTCGCCGTCCGCGAGATACCAGGTACTACGATCATCTTGAGAATAAATGTAGGGGTCTGGATTAAGGATTGATGATAATCGATAGAAGAGGGTATTTGCAACAGGTTCCCATAAGTCCCTAGTAGGAGGAATTGCTTGAGCAGCCCAGATGTTAACATAGCCAACTGCTCCAGGGCGGACTTCTCCTTGAGCAGTCTGAGATTCTGGATCTACTGTAGCCACCCATGCCTCATCCATGTATATGTACACCGGGTTGTCTGTGTTGAATCCAGATACTGTGAAATTGATTGGATCTTGATATAATCCTGAATGTGGTGAGACTGATACTGCTGCGCTACTTGCTTTCACAAGGATTATACTTTGATTTGGCCTGAAGTTGTGTTTTGTTACTGTCACGTTGATGTGAGAAGGTGTGCTTGATGGGGCCACTTCAAAGGCAACTTGTCCCCTAGTGTCTGTATACCCAACTTGATAGATACTTGGTTTCTGCTGAATGCACACTTTAGCAAAATGTACTGGTTCACCATTAGCCCTGTTTCTGACTGTCACAACGAATTGCTGCGCGTCAGAGGTTCCAATGGATATTGGATGAGAAACATCAAAATCCGAAGGTGCAGCTGTCCAAAGCTGGGTTTCAGGGTCTCCGAATAGATGATATTCTTCGAAAGTTGTTCTCTCTTCATGCTCAGGATAAATAAAAGGTCCCATGATGAGAGTTGATTCCCGCATCCTCTTCCATTGACTCTTCGCGTACAATTTTCCAAATAGAAGCGCGGCTCCCATTTCATATATTGGTTGATTTGCAGCATCCACATATCCAGGCCAGAAAGCTTGGATAAGTCCACTCAGTAAATATCCACTTATGCCAGCGTAGGCTGGTCGTGAGGCTGAAATTGCTGCGATAGCACCTCCATCCTTCAGCCTTGTTATATTCTCGGCGAAGCACTCGTTATCTACATTCATAAACGGGTTTTCTTCCTCCTCCATGGTAGTAAGTGTCATGTAGACTTGATCAGTTTCCCCATCAAACCATCCTGTGTTACACGCTATGCTCACAATCAAAGGAAGTTCATTTCCATTTGACAAATCAGAAAAGTAGGATGTGTTGAGCCAGGGTAAGTGCCATCCTTCCGCAAAGTCTCTATCGCCGTTGTCAAGCTGATAATCGGGGGGGTATTCGACGTCAATGGGATACACCATATTCTTGGACCCTCCATGACTATAATACAAGACAAGGAATCTTCCTTCGTTGATGTTCGATGTTATATTGCCCCTCATATTGGTATAATGCGGTTCAGCAGTATAGCCACTGAGCCACTCGTAGTCAGCAGGGAGTGAGTTTATCAGAAGCTTTGAAGAATCGGGATCTGATGGATCCAATGGATAACGGAATTTTAGACTTTCAGCGGGAATGCTCGCATACGGGTAGCTATAACCGTCTGAATCGTAATGCAGCCAGGGGCATGAGTAGTTAATATGAACTGCATACCCGTGATTGTCGTTCAGATAATGTCTGATTTTCTCCAAAACATAAATTGACGGAAATCCTTCATCCTCCACTCCGTTCAGAGGCGCATTGTCTTCGAAGTGTCCAGCTGACATTATACTTTCATAGAATAAATCATCGGCTGGTGGGTATTGCTCATATTGAAGGATTTTGTCAACAATTGTCTGAGCTTGCTCTTCAGTATCCACTGATATTCGACCATAGATCATATCTGGGATATAGCTGTTTCCGTCAATGGTGAAATAACCCAGATCAGATGCAATGATGCCATGGTCCTGTTTATCGAATAGGCGTTTTTTTATGAATCCGTCTTGAATCATTCCTTCATGATCAGCATCGTAATTTGCTGGAATGGATTCAACATCACCTAAAAGTAGCACATATGTCGGTGCTGGATACCAGTAATTATAGGCATCCGCGATAACAGTTTTCAATTGTTGTCTAGAACCTGAATCAACTAACCAGACCTTTGAAGGAACTCCCTTCTTCTCCTTCCACTCTGCTAATTGATCAGCCTGGGTTTTGAAAGGCTGAGTTGTTATAATCAAATACTCAGCACCTTCCTGAAATCCAGCCGGAATGAACTGACTCATAGTAGCTAGTCCAAAATCAGGTATATGAGGGGTACTTGATACGTTATAGTTCAATATGGTATTCATTAGGATATTCTCGAATATCCTGGAGCGTATGCGCTCTGGAATCGGTTGAATTTGAGCGGGGACACTATACTTCACCTTAATCACGAGTTGGGAGTACACCTGCAAATCCCTTGTAACAGGATTGTATTGGACTGGAAAGAAGCTCAATCCCAACAGTCTATGACCTCTCAAGACAAGGGATGTGGTATTCAAATCCCCTTCTAACTCTGTTGCAATTCCAGGAAAGAAAGTATCATTGAAGTACTCTGGACCTAGGAAGGAGGGTAT
>JAHQWZ010000250.1 GCA_029856425.1 Candidatus Thorarchaeota archaeon | reverse complement strand
ATATGCAAACCTCGTGAGAAATAAGGGCGATAAAGTGAAGGACGGGATAAGGCAGCGAGACGAGGCCATTATACAGGGGGGCTATGGCAGCGCCGGAGCGACGACTCTAATCATGAAGAATGGTTCTATAGTCCTGCCGCCGGATGACTTTGACACACTCATAGAGTATGAGAGAGAAACTCTTCTAATTCTTGAAACCTTGAGACCTGAAGAAAACGACGTCATTATCCTCGGATCAGCAAATGACCCTAATCTCGCTCGCGAAGTATCGATGGCGGCTGCTATGACGCTTTTCTGAGAGGAATTAAAATGCAGATGGACCTTTTGGGGAATATCCCTGAAGTTGTGATCGATATCCATGAAACAGGTGGAAAACGAACTAATGCTGTCAAGCAGTTGATGGGCATGCTTGACAAGGAGAAGATTTCCTACACTGTTGAGAAGATACCCATTGGTGATGTATTGGGGCCGGAGGGAGTAGCTATTGAGAGAAAAACAGTATCGGACCTTATCAATACCCTGAAAGGTAGCGCAGCTGGTGTTCCTCGATTTACAAAGCAGATGGACGCTCTTCTCAAGTATGATAAGCCGTATCTTCTGATTGAGAATATTCTAGCCATTAGACGGGACCCCATGAAGGGTTGTGTTTACGTACCATTCAAAACTAAGCAGTCTAAGGGTAGACCATACGTCGTCACAATGGAGAGGGCGAGCTACATTCATCCGACTTCTTTAGATGCCTTAATAGATAGCGTTCGTGAGAAAGGAATCGAGATTATCTCAGGATTCAATGCTTCACATGCTGCAGGACTGCTATTTGGTATAATTACTGAACAATCCGAAAGTGAAAAGGGGAAGGGAAAAAGACTTCCTGTAATCAGAACTCGAAAGGGACTAGATACAGTTGTTGATGAACAAGAGTTCTTTGTAGCCGGATTCCCGGGTATCAACGTCGTGCGAGCAAAGAGCCTTTTGCAAAAGTTTGGCTCCCCGTTTGAGATTGTCACTCGAACTGATGAATGGGTTCAACTGCCTGGAATTGGGCCTAAGACAGTTGAGTCTGCCAAGAAACTGCTCTACACAGATTATGCACCAGCTAAAGGCCCTGAGGGAGCATCTGCTGAAGAAAAGGACTAGCTCGTAAGTTTTAAAAAGTGAAACTATTCTATGGCGATAGAATACCTGAGGAAAGGTGTAATCTCATGGGAGACGTTCGCATAGCGATTGCAGGACTTGGCAATTGTGCTTCTGCTTTGATTCAAGGAGTGCATTACTACAAAGACACAAAAGCTGAGGATGAGGTACCAGGTCTAATGCATGTCGATTTTGGCGGCTATTATCCGAAGGACCTGAAGTTTGTTGCTGCATTTGAGGCCAATAGGAGAAAGATAGGGAAGGATATCGCAGAAGCGATATGGGAGAAGCCCAACTGCTGTGTACCATTCTACCCTGATGTTCCCAAGATAGGAGTAAAGGTTCTGCCGGGCCCCATTTCGGACGGAGTCGCTCCCCACATGAAAGACTCTTTCTTCGTCTATGATGAGAACGAGATAGAATCTGTTGATGTTGTAGAGGAACTCAAGAGGGCAAAAGCAGACATGTTAGTCAGCTATCTCCCTGTTGGTAGTGCCGAGAGTTCGCGATTCTATGCGGAGGCGGCACTGGAGGCAGGTATCGGATTCATCAACGCAATTCCCGAGTTCATCGTATCAAACCCAGAAGACCCGATTGCCAAGGGGTTTCTGGCAAAGGGGCTTCCATGCGCTGGTGATGACATCAAGAGCCAGCTTGGTGCCACAATTCTGCACAGAGTGCTTGCACAGCTGTTTGACAAGCGAGGATTGATTCTGCAGAATACGTACCAATTGAACATAGGCGGAAATACTGATTTCGAAAATATGCAAGTTGAGGCCAGACTAAAGTCAAAGCGGATTAGTAAAACGGAGGCCGTTACAAGTTGTGTGGATTACGAATTGCCCACCAAGATTGGACCCAGTGATTATGTTCCATTCCTAGAAGACAACAAGGTCTGTTACATTAGCATGCGGTCAAAGGCCTTTGGCGACCTCCCAATAAATCTTGACCTCAAGCTTTCAGTGCAAGATTCGCCTAACTCAGCAGGAGTCATTATTGATGTGGCTAGGGCTGTCAAGATTGCTCTTGATCGTGGAGTCGGTGGTGAACTCTCAAGTATCTGCTCATATAGCTTCAAGCATCCGAGATATCAGATAGATGATTTTGAAGCAAGAAAACACGTTGACGAGTATATTGAGGGCAAGCGTGAGAGATAGTTTTCGCAATCTCATCAGAAGCAATTAGCTGGTCCAGCACATGTAGACTGGACCAGTCAGATCCTTCTTTGATATCATAGTTCAGTGAAAGTCTTGACAATTTCCTTATCGAGTCGTTTGATGACTTCGACAAGCAGCTCCACAGCGCTCTCAACATCTGTGATATCGAGCATACCATGGTGAGAGTGAATGTGTCGTGTTGGGATACCTATGAATAACGATGGAGCGCCCATTCCAGTGATATGAATGATACCAGCATCTGTACCTCCCCCTTTAAGAAAAGCGGGCTGATGCCTGATAGCCTTCTCTTCTGCTATGTCTAGGACGAACTGGCGGAATTTTGGATTTGGAATCATTGATCCATCACCAGCTGAAATTGACACGCCTTTACCCATCTTCTGGACAAGACCAGTAACTCCTGGGACATCTCCTGAAACGTCAACATCGAGTGCAAAGCCGATATCCGGCAGAAGCATCTGAGCAGCTGTTCTGGCACCTCTCAATCCCACCTCTTCCTGCGTTGTGGAAACAGCATAAACAGTATTAGGATGTGAGATATTCTCCTCAGAAAGCCTTCGGAGAACCTCCAGAGCAATGAAAACTCCAATGCGGTCATCGAAGGCTTTTGCCACAGCCAAAGTGACTTCTCGAGTCCCTTCCTCAGAATTCTTATCGTCTTCATCCTTCTTCTCTTTCTTGATCCTTTTCATTGTCCTGAAGATGGCGTTTGGCACTCCAGGATCCCCGATTCTAATGCCTAGTTCCTTGACTTCTTTTGCTGAACTGCAACCGATGTCAATGAACATCTTTTCTTTTGTGACCACCTTGTCACGCTGATCAGGAGCTAGAACATGTGGCGGCGGAGCCCCAATGACACCAATAACCTTCCCCTCTCCACGAGAGGGTTTGATTACGACCTCTTGTGTGAGCAGGGTCTGGTCCCACCAACCACCCAACTGGTGAAATCGCAGAAATCCGTTCTTCTCAATTTGCGTTATGACAAAACCGATTTCATCAACATGTCCAGCTAACATTATCTTTGGACCTTTGTCACCTCTTCTGAACACAACAGAGCCCATTCTGTCATAGAGGACTTCATCAGCATACTTCGCGCCATAATCTCTAGCTATCTTCTGTGCCTCGTGCTCGTGCCCGCTGGGGCCAAAAGAATTGCACAGGGCTTCTAGAAGTCTGATGTCAAGTTCCTTTCCTGTCATTCAACTCACTTCGAAATAATTATTGGAGAATGATTTCTCCGGATTCAAATTAGGTATAGTAGTTTCGGTCCATGCAGGGGCTACAGTGGACTCATGTGATGCTTGATTTTGCAAGAAGGCTGAATGCT
>JAHQWZ010000249.1 GCA_029856425.1 Candidatus Thorarchaeota archaeon | reverse complement strand
ACTCTACTGTCAGTCATAAATCCGGACGATACACACTATGCAAAGACGTCTATGGTCATTGTTGAGAACACGCATAGCTATGCTGGCGGTGCCATCATAAGACCTAAACAAGTAAAGGCTCTCGCTGATGTTGCACATGAGCACGGTCTGAATGTCCACTGTGATGGCGCACGTCTCTTCAACGCGGCAGTTGCCCTTGACATTCCAGCAAGCAAACTTGTCGAGGACATTGATAGTGTTCAGATATGCCTCAGCAAAGGGCTGTCGGCACCAGTAGGCTCGATGGTAGCTGGAACTGAGGATTTCATTCATGAGGCTCATAGAGTAAGAAAGAAACTCGGAGGGGGCATGAGACAGGCGGGAATCGTGGCAGCACCAGCTATTGTCGCTCTGGAGAAAATGGTTGATCGATTGAAGGAAGACCATGATAATGCCAAGCTCTTATATGAAAGGCTTTCACAAATTCCTAATCTGAACTTGGAGAAGCCAGATACTAACATCATATTCATTGGATTGGAGAAAACACCATTCAACACAATGACATTGGCTGAAGAGTTGGGAAAGAGAAACATCCGAGTATTTGGTAGATATGGCACCAGAACAAGACTTGTGCTTCATAGAATGATAGACAGAAACGATGTCCTCTATGTAGCTGATGCGCTAGATGAGATTCTGACAGAAGGCAAGTGACCTAGCCTGGGCTCTGGCAAAGCTCGACAAGAACTCCACCAGTCGAGCGGGGATGCACGAAGGCAATCCTCATATTATGGGCACCTATCCGTGGTGTTTTATCAATGAGCTGTGCTCCATTTTCTTCATGTTGGGTAAGAGCTCTCTCGATGTCATCAACTCTGACTGCTATGTGATGTATGCCTGGCCCGCGCTTGGCAAGAAACTTGGCAATGGAGCTATCTTCGGATGTTGCCTCAAGAAGCTCTATGCTGCTCTCTCCAATACCAAAGAAGGCGACACGTACCTTCTGTTCTTCGACCACTTCTTCACCTCCATATTCGAGACCTAGAGCATCCCGATAGTATGGAACCATCTCATCGATGCTCTCTACAGCAATCCCGATGTGCTCTATCTTCTCAACCATCATAGATTCCTCACCTACAGAATATCTGGAGCTTTGTACTCACCAAAGATGTCACGAAGCACACTGCATATCTCACCTAATGTCGCATATACCTTGACTGCATCTAGAATCAATGGAACCAAGTTGACTCTCCCCTCAGCCCCCTCGCGGAGATTATCAAGTGAAGCTTGAACTTCTGATAAATCCCGCTTGCTTTTGATTTCATTCAATCTTGCGACCTGTTCCATCTCAGCCTCAGGATTCACTCTGAGGTAGTCAAACTGCTGTTCTTCATCTACAATGAACTCGTTGACTCCAACTACGATTCTCTCTCCAGAGTCAATGCTTCGCTGATACTTGTACGCACTGTTATGAATTTCACGCTGAATGAACCCTTGCTCAATTGCCACCGGAGCGCCACCCATCTCATCTATCTTCTCGATGTATTCCATGGCTCTCTTCTCAATCTCATTTGTTAGAGCCTCCACAAAGTATGAACCTGCCAATGGATCAATCGTATCACCTACTGCGGTTTCGTGAGCAATTATCTGCTGTGTCCTAAGGGCAATCCGTACTGAATCCTCAGTAGGAAGAGACAGCGCTTCGTCTCGGGAGTTGGTATGAAGGGATTGTGTGCCGCCAAGTACAGCTTGAAGTGCCTGCAGTGTGACACGGACTACATTGTTATCAGGTTGTTGTGCTGTAAGTGTATATCCAGCAGTCTGAGTGTGGAATCTCATTCTTGCTGAATCTTCATCCTTCGCACCAAAACGCTCCTTCATGATTTTGGCCCAAAGCCTGCGGGCAGCTCGGAATTTAGCAATCTCCTCAAAGAACTCGCTGGCAGAACCGAAAAAGAATGATAGACGAGAGGCAAAAGAATCGACATCCAGACCTGTTCTAATTGCTGCATCCACATAAGCAATCCCATCGGCCAGTGTGAAAGCAACTTCCTGAACAGCTGTGGAACCAGCTTCCCGTATGTGATAGCCGGAGATACTAATGGTGTTGAATAGCGGCATGTTCTCTGAACAGAACTTGAATGTGTCAGTGATTAGTCGCATCGATGGTTTGGGAGGAAAAATGTACGTGCCTCTAGCGGCGTATTCTTTCAGGATGTCGTTCTGGATAGTTCCCCTGAGTTTGTCCATGGCCACGCCTTGCTTCTCGCCAACAGCAATGTACATCGCCAGAAGGACTGCTGCTGGCGCATTGATTGTCATTGATGTACTGACCTTGTCCAAAGGTATCCCATCAAAGAGTACCTCCATATCAGCCAATGAGTCTATGGCGACTCCGACCTTTCCGACCTCTCCACCGGCCAACTCATGATCCGAGTCGTATCCAATCTGCGTAGGGAGGTCAAATGCAACAGAAAGACCAGTCTGCCCCTGTTCCAAGAGAAAACGGAACCGCTCATTGGTTTCCATTGCGGTGGCAAAACCGCTGTATTGTCGCATAGTCCAGAATCGCCCGCGGTAGGAAGTTGGCTGAACTCCTCGCGTGTATGGATACTCGCCAGGAAAGCCTAGTTCAGTCAGGTAGTCAATCGATTCAGTATCTATAGGCGTATAGATTCTCTTGACTGGGATTCCGGAAGCAGTATGAAAATCCTTCCTGCGTTCAGGGAGCCTGTTTACAGTCCTATCAACCACAGTTTCCTTCCATCGCTTCAGCGCATGGGGAAGTCTCTCCTTCTCTCCCATGATAAAACACCTATTCTTTACTACTCTTTACAAGGAAATCCGCAATGAGTTTCTCTGCAACCGTGTACGGGTCCGCATTCCTCTTTGCAATCTTGGAAATTGCCTCAGCGTACTCAGGTTCATCTCTGAGCCGATCAAGAAGTTTACGTGTGAGCTTGTATTTCATCAAGTCCTCAAGTTCTTCCTGACTTCGTTTCAGATCCTTTTTCTCCCTGAGGCCGGATTTCTTCAGAAACTCGATATGTTCGGCAATCTTAGTGACAAGTTCGGTAATGCCTTCACCTGATCTTGCGTTTGTCAGAATGACTGGGGGACTCCATTCTCTCTTCCGTTGATCCAAATCGAGCATGGTTTCAATCTCTGATACTTTCTTGTCAGCGCCTGGCAGATCTGACTTGTTCACAACGAAGATGTCGGCAATTTCCATGATTCCGGCCTTGATCGCTTGGATATCATCTCCGCTACCTGGAACATCAGTCACAATCACAGTGTGAGCAATCTCAATAATCTCAACTTCTGACTGCCCAGCACCTACAGTTTCAACTATGATGATGTCCTTTCCAAAGGCATCGACCGCTCTAACAGCATCTGAAGTGCTTCTTGCCAATCCACCAAGATGGCCACGCGTCCCCATGCTCCGAACATAGACTTCATCATCTAATGCATGCTCTTGCATTCTGATTCGGTCACCAAGCAGAGCACCGCCTGAGAACGGACTAGATGGATCTACGCAGATGATACCTACTGTCTGCTTGTTCTTCCGAAACTCAGCTATAAGACGTGTGACGATTGTACTCTTTCCAGATCCAGGCGGGCCAGTCACACCTATTATATGAGCGTCCCCAGTATGTTTGTACAGCTCTGCGAGAGCATTT
>JAHQWZ010000248.1 GCA_029856425.1 Candidatus Thorarchaeota archaeon | reverse complement strand
GTGGCCGGTGAGTGTAATAACTCCAGAAGTGACAAAGGAGAATGTCATGGAAGCAATAACAACGGGCCCCTACGGTCGATGCGTGTACGAATGTGACAATGATGTTGTAGATCATCAGGTTGTAACCATGGAGTTTGATGGTGGAATAACAGCCTCATTCACCATGACTGCATTCACAGAAGCCGGCGGCAGAAGGACCAGCATATTTGGGACCAGCGGCGAGATAAATGGTGATGGCACCACAATCAAAGTCTTCGACTTTCTTTCTGACACAGCAAAGATCTATGATACTACTCATGACAACCCCATGCCTCTTGAGGGGCATGGTGGCGGCGATTATGGTCTAATCAAGGCCTTTGTAGAGGCGGTCTCAGAAAGTGATGCAGAGCGGATATTATCAGGACCAGAAGAGACCCTTGAGAGCCACCTCATGGTCTTTGCAGCTGAAAAGAGTAGAAAGGAGAGAAGAACTGTCTTAATGTAGCACTCAATTTCCTTCAAAGATTACTTCAGCATGTGCTTCTGACTCTTCTTCCCACCAGTCTTTGGTATCATCAAGTTCTTTCCAAGGCACTGCTAGTTCTGGCACCGGGACAAGCCATATGAAGACAGTGCCCAATAGAAGAGGAATTGGTATAGGAACTGCGATTATATAGACAAATGACATGATTGGGTTTGAGAGTAGATAGAGAATTGCAAGTGCAGTGAAAGCCGTTAGTTGAAGTTCGCTGATTATTCCAGCAAGGATGGCACGTACTCTGGTTGTTATTCCCTTGTAGTATCTAGCTAATTGGTACACAAACACTGGCCTCATGAATGAAAGTAGCCCTGTCACCATGACAAGCGATATGTCGAAAGTAACAATGGTCATTGTGGCCAAGTCGGTTATTTGCCAAGTCATGCTGAAGATGTAAACAGCCCCACCCATGAATCCCACCCCAGGATAGATGTTGAGAGAGATTGGCCCAAAGAATGCAATTATGAGCATGACTGTGGTTATCATCCAGGGCTTTACGCGGGCACGTCTTGCCTCTTGTACTTCAGACGGAGATTGGTCATGTCTGTGAATCAGATACACTGCTGCGGCAATGATAGTGCTGATAATCATTAGCTCAATCATAAACGATGCTATAGGTGGACCTGGTGGTCATGGTTCCACAATTCCCTGCATTGCGAATACCCAGATGGCATCTCATATTCTAAACTGAAAGCCTCCATGTTCTGCGCCATCATCAGCACTTGCTGCAATCACCATTCTTCATTACGATTATCTTTGCTTCCTCAGCAATATCTCCAAAGACCTGGTTGAAATAACGTGCCGCTTCAACATATCCTGCTTCACCAGCCTCCGTCAGGCGGTATAATCTCTGGCGTCCATCTTTCTTGCTCTTGATTGTTCCACGATCTTCTAGGTCTTTGAGGGCAGGGTAAATGGTGCCTGGCGTAGGTTTGGTGCCTCTTCGCTTTGCAATTTGCTCGGCAATCTGTTGTCCGTTCAAAGGACCCTGTCGTAGCTCCCACAAGATCTGGAATGTGAGCATACCACGCATGTCGCAGCAGTCTGGCGGACAACACTGCTCATTTTCACTACCGTCTGACACAGATAATATTGGATGTCCGATACATTTAAATGTATATGTAGGACGTCCGATATATGTAGCATGTTGGTCATCATCCAATAAAAGGTGAAAGCGTTGACAGAAATGAAGAAAGTCAGTGAGATGTCATCCGAAGAAATAAAGGAAGCAGTGAAGCAGAACTACAAAAGAGTTGCTCAACCTAGTGGAGGAAGTTGCTGTCCCTCTCCCTCAGCTGAACAAACTGAGCAGACTAGCTCTAGCTGTTGTGGGCCCGAAGCGAAAGCTTCCGACCCTAGAACATCATATGCAGAGGAATTGGGATATTCGGTGAGGGACATGCCGGAGTCTGCGACCGAGTCATTTGCTGGCTGCGGAAATCCTGTTGCTGTTGCGAGTCTCAAGGAGGGGGAAGTTGTTCTAGATCTAGGCAGTGGAGCCGGACTCGACATGTTTCATGCTGCTCGCAGAGTGGGTGAAACCGGCCGAGTCATTGGAGTGGATATGACCCCAGCAATGATCGAGAAAGCTAAGTATGGAGCTGAACAGCTCGGCCTTGAGAATGTCGAGTTTCGTCTTGGAGACATTGAAGACCTGCCTGTGGAAGATGGCTCTGTTGATGTCATTATCAGCAACTGTGTGATCAATCTGGCTCCTGATAAGGGCAAAGTCTTCGAGGAGGCCTATAGGGTCCTCCGACCGGGTGGTCGAGTGATGGTTTCAGATATCGTGCTTGAGACCCCATTGCCTGAAGATGTTCATGATGACATAAGCTATTACGCAGGATGTATTGGGGGTGCCATTCTCAAGGAGGAGTATCTCCAACTTATGCGTGATGTCGGATTTGAGGATGTCTGGATTGTGGAAGAAGCTGGTTGCGGTCCCGCAGTCAGCGCGAAGATTGCAGCCTATAAGCCCAAGTAGGGAGGAGTCATGATATGAGTTGTGATGAATTCAGTCTGAGCAATGACTGTTGTGCGAGCTCTGATTCAACCTGCTCTAACAACACTTCCAACGGTTGTAAACAGTCAGCGTCGAGCTTTCAGCGGTGTGATGACTCAGACTCGTATGAAGATAGATTATGGGTATTCTAAATCGTTGAAGGTAGGCAGACTGGCTCTTCTCTAAGCCAGTCTGATACTACCTTGAACTCACAAACTCCACGGCATCATAATCACAGATTACGGCACAGAGACCACAGCCATCACACTTCTCTGTGTTTACTAGAGCCTTGTCCTCTCTCATCTGTATGGCCACAAACCCGCCATCCGCACATGCAATAACGCACTTCTTACATCCGGTGCATTTGTCAGTTATCACTGAAGCGACCACTGGTGAGAGCTTGCTGAGGGCTTCCCATGTTGTTATTTTGGGCAAAGCCTTCCCAACTACCTCATTTATACTCGAGTATCCCTTACGCTCCATGAAAGAGTCTAGACCTGCAGTCATATCCTTGATGATACCATAACCGTACCACATTGCAGCTGTGCACACCTGTAGCGTCTTTGCTCCCGCCATCAGATACTCCGTTGCACTTCTCCAGTCTTCAATCCCCCCGATTCCAGAGATTGGGGTTTTAGGCAAGGCACGAGCAATCTGAGATACAAACCGAAGACCTATCGGCCTTACAGCTGGACCACAGAATCCACCATATGTGCTGAGTTGCTCCTTCAGATCAGGCCCATATGCAATTGGTATTGGAGTTGCAGTTTCCACATCGATACCAATGAGCGATTCTACCGTGTTGATGGCAGATAGTCCGTCTGCACCACCTCTAACAGCTGCTTCTGCAATCGGAACCATGTCCGTTACGTTGGGTGTGAGTTTCACCAACATAGGAAGGTCAGTTCCTTTCCTTGCTCCTCTGGTCACAGCCTCGACAAGACCTGGGTCCTGTCCAATGAACGCTCCCATATGTTTCTCAGGAGACCCATGTGGGCATGAGACGTTAAGCTCAATTCCATCCACACCTGTCTGGGTCATTATTTGAGCGAGTTTTGACCACCCATCTGGATCAGGACTACTCATGATACTTGCAATGAGCACAAAGTCATCTGGAGCTTCACGTTTGAGCTGGGGT
>JAHQWZ010000247.1 GCA_029856425.1 Candidatus Thorarchaeota archaeon | reverse complement strand
CTTGATGTTGAGTGGCTCGGTGACCCATTCTATGCAAATAGAACCGGTCGACTAGTCTTCGTATCCATTATCCAGCGACTGACCATTCTTGAGTACACACCGCCGCCCCCATCACCGTTTAACGACCTGGTCACATTTACTGTGACATGGACTGATGTTACTGGGGCAATTCCACGCGGTGTTGTAGGTGCCACATTGACGCTCTATGATGAATCAAGTGGACCTGAAATAAGCAGCTCATTCTACTCGTGGATTGATTTGAATGATGGACGCTATCAGGTCAATCTAAATGCATCATATGCGGGAATGCTTGGAACGCACAACCTGAATGTGACGCTCACAACTTCACTATTCTATTTGGCAAACAGAACTGCCATACGGTCGTTTGTTGTAAGCTCAAGGACCGCATTCCTTTCATCCGAGCCTGTTGGCAGGGTGGCATACAATACCTCTGTCGAGATAATCCTGTATTATCAGGATCTTATAGATTTAGACATGATTGGGAATTCCACTGGAGATGTTTCCATAGAACTCTTGAATGGGAGTTGGGTCTTTAGCAGTTCTTGGGACGCTTTTAATGAATACTACTTGATAACCGTTGAAACAGCTGGACAAGCAGGCCTTCAAGTGAATACTCCCTACGTGCTCTGGTTCAATATGAGCTATGCCGACACTCCACCATATTATGGGTCTGCAGATGCCTTTGTACGCATCCAGTTCCGAAACAGAGCCTCTGCTATTGAGTTGATTGAAGCACCGCAACCGACGCCCTACGGCGATAGTGTCAACTTCACAATTCTGTATAGGGATGTAGATGTTTATGGAGGAATCTCAGGAGCCAGCATTTCTGTTTGGAAGTCAGGCGTTCCACTTGTCTTTGGTGCAAACTATGCTGTCACTCCCCAAGTTGGTGGACTCTATCTCCTCTCTATTGACACAGAAGCTTTGAATGGAATTGGACCAACTTCGATTGCAGTCTATGCGAATTGGCCCCAGACTGAACCGTATTACTCCAATGCAACGGTGAATATCGTTCTATCAACAATTCTTCGCTACACAAACGTTGAGATAGTCGCTCCGCCTTCTCAGACACGCTTCCTGGATCTTGTAGAATTCACCGTCGCAGTGGTTGACTTGGGGACTGGGAGTACGATCGCGGTGCCACTCAGCTACTTTAAGATGTTCAATGGAAGCGCAATGGAACTCCTATCTACACAATTCATCATCCGAGATATTGGAGGGAATCTGTATGAGATAAGCATCAATTCAACTACCCTAAGTAGCCGCTTAGTAACGAATCATGAGCTTATTGTTTCCGTTGAATTTCCATTCATTGCACCATTCCATAGGTCTGACAATACGACGGCAAGAGTTTCGACAACCAACAGAATCGGCTCAGTCGCAGTTGGCCAAGTACTAAGCACGCCGCTTGGTGACAATATGCAACTTGGTTTCTCATTTCTGGATGAATCCAGTGGCATGGGCATTGAGAGTGCAATCATCCTCTTCGATTGCCTGAACGTATCCTTGGCACAAGGAGCTGACTTTTGGATTTCGGAGAATCAAGGCACTTACATCGTATCAGTGGATACGGACGCATTGGGAGATGTAGGCACGTATCGGTTCAGCCTAAGTGTCCAGTGGAATCCTCAACAGCAACCCTACTACCTAAACACGACAACGCTCACATTGACCGGATCTGTCAGGCTCACGGATACACTACTCACTAGTGATGCGCCGGATCCATACACAGTCCCCTACACAGATAATGTTTCAATAGTAGTGACGTTTACAGACTTGGATCATGCAGTCGGTATAAATGGTGCCGGAGCTGGAATAACAATCAATTACACTGGGACAGGTGCCACTCCAGCTGTTTGGGATTTTGAACCTTTGAATGAGGGAAGATATCGCATTGTAATCAATACCACAGACGCTGGAAACCCTGGCATTAAGACCATGCAGATTTTAATCGATTCATATCCATACCGCGCTGCATGGGTCCAAATATCCTTCCAAGTCCGCCTCCGTTCAGGTATTCTCTCAGCTGATGTTCCTGCTGCATATGCAGGAGACCCCGTCATTGTTCATGTTAATCTGACCGATTTCGATGCTAACGATGCACCACTGGATGGAGCCTCGCTAGATATCGACTGGAAGGACTCGTATGAATTGAATGCCTTGGGTGGAGGCATATACGAAGTCAATCTGAGTACCACAAACCTGGATTGGGGCTATCATACGTTGTACATCAACGCCACCGCGACTGATTTCAAAATTTCACCACTTGCTATTGATGTCTATCTTGATTCACTTCTGACGAAAGTCATCCCCAAAGCCATCGAACCTGTCAGTTGGGGTGATTCTATTATCATCTCTGCAGTCTTCAATGACACAATCAACGGTGTTTTCATTGAAGGAGCAACCTTAGTCTTCACTTGGGCTGGTGCCGACTATACCATGACTGAAATGACATCTGGAAACTATACTGCTGAACTCAACACATCAATTGTAGCCGCATCGACCTACTACATAGTAATCCGGGCAAACAAGACCAACTATGTGTCATCTAACGCTCAGATCACTTTGGTTGTTGACTTCTTGGATATACAGGTGACACTTGTGAACGGAATCTTCGCTACGGTGTCTCGCGGTGATGAGGTCAACATGACAGTCCTTGTTTTTGATCCCTACAATGACAAGCCCCTAATTGGAGCAAGCGTCAATGTATATTGGACATTTAATGAATCAAAGAGTGCCTCTCTGCTTGAACTTGGGAATGGATACTATCAGTACTATGTTGACACCGATGACTCTGAGTCCGCGGCATCCTACCAGGTCATTGTGACAGCATTGAAGGCCAACTACCGGGCTATGTCTGAGGTCTTAACTCTAGGAATCCAGCAGACTGATACTGAAGTCTGGTTTGATGGACAGAGTCAAGGCTACGAGGACCTGATTTTCAATTGGTCTCAGGTCATACGAATTGGTGTATACATTGTTGCTCCAGAATTAAATGTCAGTCATCCTGATTACTATCTTGAGAATTGCACGGTGAATTGGAAATCTGGATCATATAAGGGGAACCTGACTTTTGATGGCAATAAAACATTCTACTTTGATTTCAATACCACTGAATATGAAGCGGGGACATATTCATTCAGAATAACCGCCGATCCTATTGACCCAGCGTTTTCTTTGTCCGGCAATGGGATCATCATTATTGTCCAGGACTTACCGACCGAATTGATTCAACCTGATAACGTCAACAGAATATGGGGTTGGACTGGCTGGTTCAACTTCACCTATTGGGATGTATACCATGATGTGGGGATTGATCCCATTACGTATGGTCGTTCAGTCTACGCACTATACGATTGGCCAGGCGGCACAGGAACGCCTGTTTATTTCGGGAATGGAGTCTATGGAGTCTTCATAGACACTTCACACTCAGTTCCACGGTCTGACCCTTACACAGTCACAATAACATTCCGTCTGGATAACTTTGTCCGACGTTCCGGACAATTTAATCTAATCATAAGTCCGATCCCGGCCCAGATTTCCGCCTCTGCCCCCACCCTGAACCAGATTGACAATAGCACAATCAATCTTCGCGTTCCTTGGGGAGATAAGATAACAGTAGGACTGCGTTATGCAACATTTGGCGTCA
>JAHQWZ010000246.1 GCA_029856425.1 Candidatus Thorarchaeota archaeon | reverse complement strand
CTTGCCGAAATAGACCTTTCCTTTGTAGTCCTGAGCAAGAAGATTGAATATTGGTACAAGTTGCCTGCAGGGAGTGCACCATTCACCGAAGAAATCGATCAGAGCTGTCCTAGTCTGAGAAACTGTATTCCAGAAGGTCACGTCAGTAAGAATCTGGACCTGTCCTTGAGATAGGGGCTCTTCCACCTTTGGCTGTGATGCCCTTTCCATTAAGAGCTCCATCTTCCTGCGCCGGATTGCTTCAAGGTCATCGTCGTTCAGCATCTGGAATCCCCGCTGCGATTGTGTAGATTTTTTGCACAACCGAATATGAACTCTTCGGTTTGACAATGAACTTAGCGGAATCAGTTTGCTTTAAATCCAAGACGAATCGTCGAGTTTCACTCTTAGGAGACCTCCATAAATGGCAGAAAGACCTCTGAAGTATTATATGGCTCTCATCTTGGCAATGTTTTTCTGGGGAGGTTCATGGGTATCTGCAAAGGTACTAGTCGCAATGGCTCCGCCTCTGACGATTGGATTCTTTCGATTTCTCATCGCAAGCTTGCTATTCGTTGTGCTGATGGCCATTCGAGGGCCATCACCATTGAAGCTGTTCACAAAAGAGCGCGCCAAGATTCTATTCCTGGTCGGACTAACTGGCGTCTTTGGCTATGGGGTCTTATTCCTGACTGGCATGCAATTCACTACTGCTGCCCAGGGATCCATAATCGCAGGGTTCAATCCAGCAACTGTAAGCCTGTTCGCACGTGTGATACATAAAGAACGTCTTTCAAGAAGATGGCAATATGCTGGGTTTGCCCTAGCATTCACCGGTATCATATTTGTTGTAGGAATTCAGGCATTCATCGACTTCAGATTGGACTATCTGATTGGCAACGCCATTATCCTGTGCGCGATGATGACATGGGGATTATACTCATCCATAGGAAAAGAAGCGATGAAAACAATGTCATCTCTTGAGGTGACTGCAGCAGGAGTATTTGTGGGCTGCATCCTATTTGGCTTAAGCGCGGCAACAGAACAATTCTGGATACTCCCTGTCATGTCTAATCCAGTGTTCTGGCTCAACGCAGCCTATCTAGGAGCCTTTGTCACCTTCATCGGATTCCTGTTCTATTTTGAAGCGATACGACAGCTAGGAGCTACAAAAACAGGGGGATTCATCAACTTGGTGCCAGTCTTCGGGACGTCGCTTTCATTTCTTATTCTCAGTGAGACTATCTATTGGACTTTCGCACTGGGATTGCTTTTAGTCATCGTGGGCATACTCATCATTAATTATCCAAATCGCAATTCTTGGGTTAATACGCCTATTTCGGAAGAAAGATAACGAAGTCAGAGTCCACCAAATTTCACTATAAATCGGTTTCTGGTTTTGGTGTTCGAAATGGCTGCATATGATGATCTGATGGAGAGAATCAAGGAAATCATTCTGATTGGTTCGTCTCTGGGAGTGATCCAGTGGGACCTCGAAACCTACATGCCCCCTGCTGGAATCCAACTTAGGAGCGAGCAGATGTCACTACTCAGCAAGATACAGCATGAGAAAGTGATTTCTTCTGAGCTCGGGAAGCTGCTGGAAGCTGCCGAGAAAGGACAAGAGCCAATGGAAGAGGTTCAGAGGAGGAATCTGTACCTCATTAGACGGCACTATGATATTAGCACGAAAATACCAACTGAGCTTATTGGAAGGCTCAGCAAACAGGCCGCAATAGCAACTGATGTATGGAAGAAAGCTAAAGCTGCTAAGGATTGGCATATGTTTCAACCGGAACTTCAGAAACTAATCGATGTTTCTCGAGAGAGGGAGGAGATCGCGATGGAGGTGAAAGGCATCTCCTCCATCTATGACTCAATGCTTGATAATTTCGAGAGGAACATGACAGCTGATATGGTTGACAAGGTGTTCACGGAACTAAGAAACCGTCTTGTGCCTCTTGTTCAGAAATGTGCAGACGCATCAGAGAATGTAGATGCTAGTTTTCTCTCCAGGAAGGTTCCCATCGATGTTCAACGCAAGATAGCCACTGACCTTGGGACATTGATCGGATATGACACAACTTCAGACAAAGCTGGAGGGCGAATTGATGAAACTGAACACCCGTTCACAAATGGATACTTTGACGATGTCAGAGTGACAGTTCATTACCATGAAGACAACATTGCTTCAGTAATCTATGCCATGCTTCATGAGGGGGGTCATGCTCTATATGAGCAAAACTTGAACCGCGATTATATATTCCAGCCTGTTGGGTCAGCCGCAAGTTTCGGCATTCATGAGTCTATGTCAAGGTTCGTTGAGAATATCATAGGAAGGACTACGCAGTTCTGGGAGTATTATCTTCCCAGGCTCAATGAATTCACAAGCAATACCTTTTCGGACATTGATCTCCTCGATTTCGTCAGGGCTGTGAATCTGGTGAAACCATCAAAGATTCGAATTGAAGCTGATGAGGTAACATACTCACTCCATGTGATTATTCGATTTGAGATTGAGAAGGCTCTTTTCGCTGACAGGATTCTAGTTTCAGAGTTGCCACAGGTTTGGAATGAGAAGTACGAAGAATATCTAGGGGTTAAGATTAAGGATGATTCGGAAGGAGTGCTTCAGGATACTCACTGGGGGAGTGGGTACTATGGTTACTTTCCAAGCTACGCCCTAGGTAACGTATATGATGGTCAATGGCTCAAAGAGATCAATAGAGATTTGCCGGAGTGGGCAAATCATATTTCAAAGGGCAATCTGAGCCCGATTACCGGGTGGCTTGCGGAGAAGATAATGAGCAAGGCTTCGTTGTATGATCCGGCAGATCTTGTGAAGCATGTTACAGGTAATGAGCTTGATGCGGGTCCATTCCTTGACTTCTTGGAACACAAATATGCACATATGTTCTCCTTCTAGCATATGAGGGGGAGTAGCTCTGTTTTGAAGAGCCCACTCCCCTTTTAGTGGCAAGTTTTTTCTGCATTCATTTCCGAATAATCTCAAGACCATAAGGACAGTGAGATCCAGGGATTGGTTTCTAAAGGAAAGTGCCTATATCATTGAGAGAGATATCACTACATCTTCCTAAAGAGGAGTTTTCTCCGGGAGAACGCATAGAGGGTCATGCGCTTGTTGTCTGTGACGATGATTTTGACTGCGAATCAGTGAACCTTTTCTTCACATGCAATGAACAGTCAAGAGTAGTCGTGGGAAGTGGAAAGCACCGTCGAGTATTTCTTGAGAAACTTAACCATTTCGAGCAATCTATTGAGCTACTCAATCAAGCCAAGATATTGGTAGGAGAAACGCGATACCCGTTTTCCTTTGAAATTCCTCAAGATTCAATTCCCAGCTTTGAGGGCGTCTATAGCTGGATTCGATACGAGATCAAGTGCAAAATAGGAGTCAAGTGGGCGCTAGATCCAGAGACTGAGCGAATTATCGTAGTTGATGCTCCACCTCAGCAATTCGTAAGTTTGGAACAAATGATGATTCAGGAAGAACTCGGTGAAGAGGGGATTCATCTTCTCAGAGTTGATGGCGAAAGCAACACCATTCGACGAGGAGAAGATTTCCGATTCAGATTCCTAGTTGGAAACGAAGCGAATATTCGAGGGATTAGGACAGAGCTTATGAAAAGGGAAAAGGTTGCGCCTCAGGGAAGAGAAACCACCCATGACAATGAGAT
>JAHQWZ010000245.1 GCA_029856425.1 Candidatus Thorarchaeota archaeon | reverse complement strand
CATCGCATCCTCCTATCAGAGCCGCATACTCGACCTGAGGGGTGATTGCGGGATGGGTTCGTCTCGCACCGAATGAAAGAAGGCTCTTTTCTCCTGCAGCAATGCGAACGTGAGCTGTCTGTGTCGCCATTCCTGAAGTATGGCATAGAAAGCCTAGCAGTGGTGTTTCTAGAATGGCAAAGTCCTGATAGAGCCCCTCAATTGAAAAAACTGGTGTCTTTACACCTTTGGAATCTCTAGGCCTGAAGAGAGTTCCTTCCTCTAATCCGAAGATATCAACGTTCTTTCTTTCAAACAGCTTTAGTGAGTCGTTCACACCCGCAACTATTCCCCAATTGAATCCCTTAGGCATTCCAGATACAGTCGCCTCAGCATGCACCATGGG
This sequence comes from Candidatus Thorarchaeota archaeon, assembly GCA_029856425.1. Taxonomy (GTDB): domain Archaea; phylum Asgardarchaeota; class Thorarchaeia; order Thorarchaeales; family Thorarchaeaceae; genus SMTZ1-83. The sequence continues at coordinate 3,373 of JAHQWZ010000245.1, read as the reverse complement.
ATTGAGCCCTTCTGCTTCAAGAATTTGAACTGCTCTTTCAAAGTAGATGTCAGTGGTTCTTCCCGACAGGATTTCGTCTTCAGAAGCTATTCGCCATCTTCTATCCATTCACCGCAGCCTCAGTGGTTCTATCTCATCATCCATAAATAAAGAACTGGATGTTCCAGTAATTGCCTAGGTTCGTCATTCGTGGCAGTTTCTGCCAACTCAAGTGCTAACGCTTATTACCTGCCGGGTGGGCCTCTCAAATCGTTCTCTAGGAGGAGCCATACATGTCAAATGAGGTTCTATATGAAGTTGAAGATGGAGTGGCTACGATCACTATCAATCGTCCTGAAAAATACAATGCACTAAACAAGGATGTCGTCGATATGATGCACAGCTTCTTCCAGAAAGCTGAGGAAGATCCTGAAGTAAGGGCGGTAATCCTAACTGGCATTGGTGAGAAGGCGTTTGCTGCAGGAGCAGATATTACGGCATTCCCAGGCAGAGATTCAAAAACAGTAAGGCCATTCGTTGAGAATGGTCAGGCTGTATGCAATTACATTGAGTCTTTGAGCATCCCAGTCATTGCAGCTGTCAATGGCTTTGCCCTGGGTGGTGGTTGCGAGTTTGCTATGGCATGTGATATACGATACGCATCATCAAACGCCCGATTTGGCCAACCTGAGATCAATCTCGGGATTATTCCGGGCTACGGCGGCACTGTTCGCCTTCCACGATTGGTAGGTCTAGGCATCGCTAAGGAACTTGTTCTTACTGGGAATCCAATAAAGGCAGATGAAGCTCTACGAATTGGTCTCGTGAACAGAGTCTTCGATTCAGTAGAAGACCTGCGGAATGGTGCCATGGAGCTTGCCAAGATTCTTGTCAAGAGACCGGGAGTTGCCATTAAACTTGCCAAGCAGTCTCTGAACAATGCTTGGGAAATGAGCTTGAAGGATAACTTATCCTACGAAGTTGATGTTTTTTGCGAGACATTCGATACTGAAGACAAGAAGGAAGGCGTTGATGCCTTTCTATCGAAGCGAGATCCCGTATTCAAACATAAATAGTCTAGCGGGAACCCCTCCCGCTATCTTCTTTCTGTTCTGTAATGGCAACCATCTTGGATGATTTTCGCATCTTCAACAAGAATCTCAAGATGTTTTCGAACCATGAATTCCTCAAAGACTAGAAATACTTCATCAGGTATTCGAGGGTAGATTGTGGGTAATCGTGTGAGTTTTTCTAGAGTATCGTATCCTTCTGAGATGTTCTTCAGAATCTTCGCTTCTCGTTCATCGAATGTATTCAGAAATGCTCTAAGGCGGGTGGAAAGACCATCAGTCACTGGGTCCAAAAGATGACTGCTTATTCCCATCTTTGGCTCAAGCTTCATCACCTTCTTAATGGAATCCTGAAATACTCGGATGTCACTTACTTTGTTGCCGTACCATGGACCAAACCCAGTAAGATCGATGTCCACTAAGAAAATGGTTTCAACGCCATTGATGCCAAAGCAGGTATGATCTAGAGTATGTCCGGGAAGATGAATTGCGATTAGGTCAACCTCACCGCATGATATGGTTTCCATGTCTTTATAGTGGCCAGTCACAGTGTAGTCAGAATAGACTGGGGGTATCCATCCCTTCACCATAACTTTCCATGTTTCATATACAGGATGATTCGTAATCCCATAGTATTCAGCCATTCCTGCGAATGTTTCAACTCCTTGATCTGATAATGGGTGACAGATGACCTCGCAACCTGAGATCTCATGAATCTCCTCGGAATGATGCTTGTGGTCAACATGGAAATGAGTCAAAATCAGTCTTTCAATATCTTCCATTTTATGTCCTAGGTCTTTCAGTGTCCTGCTGACTTGACCCATATCCGAACCTGCATCGACGAGTGTCAGAATCTCATCGTCAATCAATAGAGAGTTTGCTTCGGGGAACCGTGCCTTGTTAAGACCGCGAATAAGGTGGACATTGGGCTCGACTTCAATAGAGTGGGCGTATTCTGACATTGATTCACCGACCAGCATTCAGTCTGATAACTCTCACTGTCGGACGATTCATATTGAGCGTTGTCGCCAAGACTAGTCTGGTATTAATCTCAGGTGACGCAAATGAGTCAACGAGTCTTTGCAGTGTTTGATATTGGCACCACAGGGACGCGGTCAGTTCTCGTGGATGAAGAGGGCCGTGAATTGGGAAGAGCCTATGAGGAATATCCGCCAACCCCGAAGGAGCTAGCAACTCATGAGCAGCTAGCTGATACATTCTGGAGAGCAGCTTGCACAACTATGCAACGAGCCATATCAGCGTATGAATCAGGAGCTAACGCTATAGAAGGTGTCGTTGTGGCGACAACTCGTGATTGCTTTACTCCTGTGGATAAGAAAGGAAATCCGCTTGGTCCTACAATCCTTTGGACAGACAATCGCATAAGTAGGAAAAGGGATGAACTTGCAGAGCTGATAGGACCCAGAAGAGGTCTCAGAAAGATTCTGTGGCTGTCTGAGAATAAGAAGAAGCTTTTCGATTCGGCCGACAAATTCGTTACTTTGGATGCATTTCTAAACAACAGACTATGTGGCGCATTGGTTACAGAGCCATCAAATGCACGGTATGGTCCGATTGACCACTCAACCATGACTTGGTCGGATGAAATCTGTGAAGAAACAGGTATTCCTTCAGACAAGTACGCGGAAATTAGGAAATCGGGCATTCCAATTGGAGAAATCACCGGAGAATCTGCAAAGGCAACTGGCTTACGGAAAGGAACTCCTGTCATTATGGGATCGGGTGACCAGCAATGCTCTGCATTAGGCACAGGTACCATGAAATCAGGAATAATGAAGGCAACCACTGGAACTGGCACCTTTGTCACCACTCACACAGACGAATATATTGAAGATCCCTACGTACTGTATAGTAATCCTGGCGCAATTGAAGGAGCTTGGATTTTGGAAGGAGTCCTTCCGGGAACTGGATGGGCTTTCAAATGGTATCGTGATCAATTCTATGAAGCAAAAGGCAATGAAAACATCTTCGAGTTGATGGAATCGTCGGCAAAGGGTGTGTCGGCAGGTAGTGATGGGCTTGTATTCTTTCCATTCATGGCATTCACAAAGGGCATTATTTACAATCTAGGCTTTGACCACACAAAAGCCCATTTCGCTCGAGCCATAATGGAGGGCAACGGATATGGTATCCAGTTCTACGCTCAAACAATGGAGGTCATGCTTGATCAGAATTTCAGCGAGCTCAGAATAGATGGAGGTGGAGCTAACTCACCACTCTGGCGACAGATTATCTCCGATTGTACCAACAAGACGGTTGTCCTACCACGGGCTCGTGACTCTACAGTCATCGGTGCAGCAATG
>JAHQWZ010000244.1 GCA_029856425.1 Candidatus Thorarchaeota archaeon | reverse complement strand
ACAGCTGGAGATTATAGGCTCTACAATGGCCAGCAGGTCAGAGCTGGAATCTGTTCTGCGTCTAGTGTGGACAGGGAAGCTCATGCCAGTTGTGAACAGAGTATTGCCTCTCTCATCCGCAAAAGAAGCCCATGAGATTCTGGAACGTGGTGCTCAGTTTGGGAAGATAGTCCTAATTCCATAGGAGGTGATTCCCAAACTAGATACATAGTGAGTAATACCGTGGTGTCAATCTGGAAATGACACGCTTTCATTAGCGTGTTTGCCTCCTATCTGGTTGGTCTAGAATGAAAGTAGTAACAATTTGCCTTCCTGAATCCTATGTTGATGGCCTCGACAAGCTCATCGGGCAAAGCAAATACCCAAACCGCTCTGAGGTCATCAGAATTGCCATTCGAGATCTACTTGTTGATGAGCTCTGGGGAAATCGAACCCAGGCAAAATCAATTCCACTTATTGTTCAACTGCAGGAACTGGCTTCTGCACATAAGGTGAATTCAATGGAGCCGTCAGTCTAGTTGTACAATCAAATTACCTTTTTCTATGATTGCTGCATTTCGAAGTCTGCCGACTGATTCCTACGACAATAGGAATGAAACGTGACTTAGACAATTCGACCTCTCAAACAAAGGAGACCGTGTGTAAGATGGAAAGAATCAAGAAACTATTTGGTCGTGACGAGGAAAAAGAAAAAGATGAATCTCCTGCTGCAGGAGAAACCACACCAGCAGAGGAAGCTCCTATAGAGGGGACGGAGGAACGAGTTAAGCCTGAGCAAACTGCAGAATCAGGAGTGGTTGCAGAACCGGATGAACCATTCCCAGTTGATGGAGCCGCCACAATTCCCTACCACTCAGAGATTACAGACCGGCTGAAGTATATGTTCCAAGATTCCAACATCGCCGCGAATATTGAGGGCCCTGATGAGTTCACAATCGAATTCATGGCCATGGGCGAGCGTTTCAATTTCATAAAGGAAGCCCGAGGCGAAGTCAAGTTTGGGACCGGGACTGCGTCTGATGAAGATGTCTTCATTCGCATCTCGAATGATGCTGTTGCAGAGTTACTGGGTGCACCGAATTTTGAGGAGTTCAGGCAGATATACATGAAGTACTACAAGAATCCAGATGCTGGGAAGTTCGTGAAAATCGAGCTTCGCAAGGACCTTGTATGGATGAACCGCCAAGGATATGCTCGAGTTCCTCTCTTGAAACTATTGGTTGGCCAAATGCGGTAGACTTGCCAGACAAGCAACACAACTTATTAGCAGATATATATCGAATGCCCTGCCAGAGTCGCTGTTGAGGCGGAAATCGGCAGGATGGTACAAAATGCCAACGATAGAGTTACCTGTTATTGCGATTAATTTCAAGACCTATCCACAAGCTACTGGAGAGAGGGCGGTATTGCTCGCACAGACTTGTGAGAAGGTGTCAAAGGAGTATGGAGTTTCAGTAGTCGTTTGCCCTCAAATCCCTGACCTCTACAGAGTTAGTCGGGCAGTCGATCTTCCCGTTTTTTCACAGCATATGGATGCTGGAGATCCAGGTCGATTCACCGGCCACGCAATCGGAGAAACGCTCGTAGAAGCGGGATGTTCAGGGACTCTACTTAACCACTCAGAGAATAGAATGCAGCTTGCTGACATTGAGGACGCTCTAAGACGTGCCGAGCGACTCCATCTCTATACAATTGTATGTACGAACAACCCATTGGTCAGTGTTGCAGCAGCCTCGCTTCATCCGAATTCTATCGCAGTAGAGCCACCTGAGCTCATCGGGTCTGGCATATCTGTATCTCAAGCTCAGCCTGAAATCATCTCGGGTACCGTTGACAGGATCCGTGCAGTAAACAAGGAAGTCACTATCCTCTGCGGTGCTGGAATTAGTACTGGTGATGACGTAGAAGCTGCCATCAAGTTGGGCTCTCAGGGCGTGCTTCTTGCATCCGCAGTTGCCAAATCAGACAAGCCTGAGGATGTGTTGAAGAACCTGATTGAACCGATTAAAGAATAGTCCATTCCGGTTCATTTTTCACAGAATCTCTCGCCAAGAGGACTTGGCGATTGTCAGTGAAGGTAACTCTAGAATGCGCACACTGCCTGCTTGAAAGAGCGATAAATCAAGTCAAGCTCGCAACTGATGACCCAGACATACAGATGAATGTGACTGCCGCACTGCTTGATTTCCTCAGCAAGAGCTTCAATTCAGAGGCTGTACCGAGTCACATTGGAACTAGCCGGGACCTCTTGGTCCAAAAGATGACAGGCAGAGACCCCTATGCAGAACTCAAAACCATTTCAAACGCCATGGCACTAGATCTTCTACCCGAGCTAAGAGTGCTTATGGAGGAATCTTCTGGTCAAGAGAGTAGATTTAGGAGAGCCACACTCATTGCGGCAGCAGCCAATGCAATCGAGTTTGATGTTTCAGGGCGGGATTTTGATTTAGATGAACTTAGAGGAATCATCGAACGCGTAGAATCTGATCTAGCGATTGATGAGGTTGATGAATTCATGAGCCTATGTCAGGGTGCGAAGGAAGTCCTATACCTATTGGACAATGCAGGAGAAGTTGTCTTGGATATGATTCTGATATCTGAAATTAAAAAGTTGGGACTGAATGTTGTTGCAGTGGTAAAGGGCGGTCCAGTTCTAAATGACGCCACTATGATTGATGCGAAAGAAGTTGGACTTGATGGATGCGCCGACAAGGTAATCGATACTGGTGCCGCTGCGATTGGAGTGAATCCTGACAAGAACTCCAAGGAGTTCCTAGATATCTTTCAAAAGGCCAAACTGATTATAGCCAAGGGCATGGGCAATTTTGAGTCATTGACGGAATTGGAGCCGCATTGCCCAGTAGTACACATACTTAGAACAAAGTGTCCTCCTGTGGCTCGGCATATAGGAACTGAACTCAATAAGAACGTCGTTCTTGTTAGAAAACCGTGAGAGCATAATCCTTCTGTGTTCAGATCTTAGTGAGAGTTTTGGTCATAGGATCTGATTTTGTATACTCAATCTTCAGGTCGGGGAACTGAAGACTGAGCTGGTGTTTCAGGCGGTTCATACCTGGCTCCTCTGTCACAAATGCCCCTGCCTCATAGACCTGCATGCCTTCTTCAGCAGCCAAGAGTCTGACTTCAGGCGACAGCTCACCGGTGACTATTGTGGTTATGTCTTGCTTCTTGGCGGCTAGAATCTCCGGCACATCTAGGAGGCTACCAGGAAATACTAGTGTTTGAATTACTTCTTCATCAAGGTCTCCAGAGAATTTCACGAATTCAATTCCAAGTTTTTCCATCATGTAGTTCGCGAAAAGTGAATGATTCATAGCGCCTTTAGGTTGGCATATACGACCTGCAGGAACAAGATCCTCATTGTCTCCCATAATAAGAAACTCGCCCCTCTTACTTAACTCCAATGTTTCAGCAAGAGCATCTGCTATTCCATCGCGGGCACAAATCCATGCAGCTCCTAGCATATAGCTCGAGATGTAGTTCTTAGTCAACAGCCTTACTCTGATGAGATCAAGACCCGAAAGCCTGTCAATAGCATATGGAAATAGGGGGCGATGAGTCAGTAGCAGATTTGCCTTGTCTTGAGTGGCTTTTGCTACCACTCTTCCAGATGGGTATGTTGCTATGAGGACTCTATTGACTGTCGTTTTCTCTTGCTCTTTCTCTGTCTGGGGACCAATCTCAACTCTTGATGGAAGGCCACCAAAAACAAGATGCGGTGGAGCAATCATCTCAAGATGCTTCACAATAGTCAGTAAAGTAGTCA
>JAHQWZ010000243.1 GCA_029856425.1 Candidatus Thorarchaeota archaeon | reverse complement strand
TCCCAGAAGACAAACGAAACTGCTGAGGTCCGTAACGTGGGGCTCACATTCGAAACGCGACCAGATTGGGTCACTCCTGAGAGCGTTGATGAAATGTTGAGGATGGGCGCGACGCGTGTAGAGAGCGGTGTTCAAACGCTCTCAGATGAGGTCTTGGAAGGTGTTCAAAGAGGTCATTTGCTTGAACATACAGTCCAAGCTACAAAGCTGCTCAAAGACAGTGGACTGAAAGTATGTTATCATATGATGCCCGGTCTACCTGGAAATACTCCTGATACAGATCTTCAGGACTTCAGGACACTGTTCACTGATTCCAGATTCCAGCCAGATATGCTGAAAATCTATCCTACACTTGTCGTGAAGAACACCAAACTGTTCGAGTGGTGGGAACAGGGAATCTATAGTCCCTATCCTGATGAGCAGGTCGTAGAAATCGTTTCTAGTGCTGTTAGTGAGATGCCAGAGTATGTACGTATTCAGAGGATGCAGAGAGACATCCCTCTCCATCAGATTGAGGCCGGACTCAGTAAAGGAAATCTTCGAGAGCTGGTCCATCATCGAATGAGTGAGAGAGGTCAGCGGAATCCAACCATCCGATATAGGGAGATAGGCCATCATCAAATGCGGACTGGAGAGAAGGTGAGTTATGATAATATCGAACTGGTGCGGCGTGACTACGAAGCCTCAGATGGATTAGAGGTCTTTCTCTCATTTGAGGAAAGGAGTCAGGACATCATCTTTGGATTTCTCAGACTTCGTATACCAAGTGGTGATGCGCACCGTCCTGAAATCAACCAGAGTCCTTGCGCCATTGTCAGAGAGCTTCGCGTCTATGGTCCTGTAGTTGAGATTGGTGAGAGAAACCCTGATGCATGGCAACATTTAGGCCTTGGAGAGACCATGCTCTCACAAGCTGAACGGATTGGAACTGAGGATTATGAGGTCAGACGAATAATCGTCAATAGCGGAATTGGTGTCAAAGAGTACTATCGCTCTCTTGGATACATTGATTCAGGTCCATATCTCGAGAAGAGAGTTTAGAACACGTGTTCAACGCGACAATTCACCTTTTCAGCTACAAAGTGGCGAAAACAGAGGCGTTGTCAGGTAAATGCATTGCATGAAATGATTGAGCGGCTATAGTTTCTTGAAGGCACTCAATTGGGTCTATTGTGGTTCTGGAAGATGTTCATATATGCAAAGTGAGAGCAACTCATGATTCAGACTCTTGTGTAAGCCAGAGACACACCTTAAGTAAGAGTCCCCATTCAGAATCTGGATCACCTAGGGCATCAAAGTAGGTGACTCCATCTCGGTCGGAACCCTCCTCAAATTCAGGATGTGGACTGGAGAGGAACACTGTTCCTAATCCATACTTGAATGCAATCATGGCTGGCAAGTCGTTGTCCGGGTAAGTGACAATCGGGATTATACCAGACATGTTGTCTGCACTGAAATAACCAGAATTCCAATAGAATATGGAATAGGATTCAGGCTCATCCGATAGATCTGGACCACTCGAGCTCCTATTAACATTCATCTCCATCAAGAATTCCCCATAGCCATCTACAGCAGGGGAGTATGTACCATTGAAGAGACGCAGCCCTGTGTCTGTTGCGAATCTAGCACTCCCACAAATGCCAAAGTATGAACCCCCGTCCTCGACAAATTGACAGATGGCATCCATTCCGTCACTATGGAGATATTCCCCGAACCCACCTCCAGCTGGCATGACAAGCATGTCGTAATCCGCGAGAGCTCCTGCTCTAATAGAGGTTTCATTCACGTGACTCACCCTCGCGCGCATCCATGCAAACAAATTGTCGACTGCTATTTTGCTCGATTCCAGAATGCCTCCACCATCATAGATAGCTACTCTGACATCTTCCATTCCTGTCGGCGCTCCTAGAACAATGAACGCAGATGCCGCGACCACGGCGACGACGCTCACTGCGATGATCGGCTTCCTGTAAGATGCGGCAAATTTATTCGCCATGACTAATGCAACCCTCCTAGTCTTTCAGAAAGACCTTTGCTGTGATTCGAAGCGGGTGCTGCATTAGTGAATATCTATTAACGCAATGAGCAGTATCAAATCCACATTAAGTTTGGACCCACTAAACGACTGATTGTTAATAGTGGAAATGGTGGCAAAGAGTACTGTCGTCATCATGGATTCCATGATACAAGCCCCCATCTTGAAAAGAAATATTAGAACACGTGTTCCAAGAATTCATTGAGCACTTGATTGAACTCATCGGGGTTCTCAAGATTAGATGCGTGTCCAGCATATGGGATTATGACTTTCTTCGAGCCATCAATAAGCTCTATCATCTTGTCTGCATGTGGAAAGACCGCTTTTCGTTCATTCTCGCCCAGTACCACTAGTGTAGGCACTTTGATGCTGGCAAGATCTAGTAGCTTGAAGCCATAGATTGCATCCATTAGTTTGAGAAACTCCACTTGGTCCATCCTAAGCTGTTCCTGAATTAGGTACTCTCTCACATCATCATTCATGTCGAAGTACTTGAATGACCATCTTGCATAGTCCTCTGGAGTCTTTCTTCGAATATACCATTTCACAAGACTGGGTGGGAACATCCATTTCTGTAACTTGTCTGAAAGGGTCAGGGCCGTAGCCACAGCGGTGTCTGCTAGGACAAGCCCCGCAAGATTGGACTGATATTTCACAGCATACTCCTGAGATATCATCCCTCCGAGAGAGAGGCCACACACAACTGGTCTTTCTATATTGAGTGCAGCCAATAATTCATACAAATCATCAGCAAAGAGGGCACAGCTATACTTTCTATCAGATCCGCCTGATTTTCCATGCCCCCTCACGTCGTATGTCAAGACTCTGAACCGGCCTGAGAAATGCTTCACCTGAGGATGCCAGTTGCCATGGGAACCGCCTGCGCCATGAACAAACACGATCGGCTCTCCTTCGCCTGTCATTTCATAATAGGTTTCAATGTCATCTGTCTGGACTAAAGGCATACTCAACCCGAGAGCGTTCTGAGAGATAAGTTCTGCCTAGTGCTGTTTCCAATCCACGGGAAAGAAGAGTTAAAACTCAGAACTCATCCAGAGAAAGGTATGAAAGACGTGTGGCTGGTTGATTATGCACGCACCCCATTCTCACGATCACGCCCTCAGAATCCAGAAACTGACGCATTTGGTGAGATCAGGGGTGATGAGCTTCTATCAAGGTTGCTCATAAGATTCTTTGGCGGAACCTTGGCAGACAAGGGGATTGAGAAAAAGGACATCGATGAGCTGACTGTCGGTGTGGCCTCAGGGGTCCTTGAGAACTGGACCTATGGAGGAAAGATGCCTGCCTTTATGTCAGGATTCCCACACCACGTGCCCTCTCTCTTCGTTGACCGTCAATGTGGATCTGCAGGGACAGGGATGCATATTGGTATCATGGAAATCATGACAGGGTTCAGCACCACGGTCCTGGCAACGGGATTCGAGCATATGACTCGAGTGCGGGGAAAAGGTGTAGATCCTAACCTCTCTATCGCCGATGAAGCCTCGGAGTTCTACAGACCTGACATTGATGTGGCGACAGTACTCAACATGCTGCAGACTGCTCAGAAGTTATACGAGGAGGAAGTTCCCACATTTACTAAGGAGGATATGGACAAATTCGGTGTAAGAAGTCATAATTTGACGGTCAAGAATCAGGAGAGTGGATGGTTCAAAGGGGAAATTATACCCATACAAGGACATGTGCCGGGCAATGTGGATGAACCTATGCTGGTGGACAGGGACTTGAGTGCACGA
>JAHQWZ010000242.1 GCA_029856425.1 Candidatus Thorarchaeota archaeon | reverse complement strand
AAAGATCTGCGTTCAGTCCATGAACTTCGGTGATGTCAACACCCGGAAGGTTCCGTGCAGCCTTGCCAATCCCTTGGTCCTGTCCTACAACAATCAGGAAGGACTTGGGGGTCTTCATCTTCCTGCCACGCATCTTCCCTTTGCCTGCTCTCACACCACGACCATCGATTGCCCGCATAAGGTCGTCTTCAAGACCAAGTGCTGATACAACCTCACGGACCTCCTTTGTGGTTGTGAGTGTTTCAAGCTGATCAGTGACTACAAGGGGTACGGAAGGCACAGAGTCTGTCTTGTGGCCTCTCTGGTCTACAATCTTCTTGTTTGCTGTAGCCGCGATGGCGGAACGAATAGCTAGGCGATTCTCTTTCTTGTTAATCCTCTCGATGATGACTTTCCGAGCCTCGGGTGGATGGGCAACTCGACCTCCAATAGTACCAGGAGCGAAGCCTGCTTTGTTAGCAGCAGGAGTTCCACTGCCCTTTATGCGAGGCATCCTTGACCGTCCGTGACCAGTCTGCCAGCTCTGGGCGGTATTTCGCTTTCCTGCCAACTCATCAACTCCATGAGGTTGACGTCTTCTAGACTGGACTGCGAGTACAGCCCGCTTGATTATGTCCGGTCGATAGGCAGTTTCAAACTGAACAGGAAGCTCAATCGTAGGACCAGCCTTTCCCTTCAATGAATATGTCTTTACGCTTGCCACTATTACTTCAACCTCCTATCATTGCTTGGACGTGGTGCTGATGTAGTTCACCTGAGTCACCTGACCAAGATGAGACCTCTTTGGTCGAATTGCTAGTCTAAGTCTGATTGGTCTCTTGACTGGGCCTGGGATCGAACCCCACAGAACAACGTAGTCACCGCGTATCGTACCGTAGTTCACAAAACCACCTGAAGGTGTGATTTCCTCACCACGCTCACCCATCTTGAGTATTTCATTGTTGAAACTGGTACGTGTGTGGAATCCTGTTTGACCGGGGCGTGGAACGCTGTAGCGAATGTTCGTGGGTGACCAAGGACCTATGCACCCGACTCCACGCTTAGTCTTGCGTGACTTGTGTTGGAGAATTCTGACTCCCCATCGGCGGACTGGACCTTGGAACCCGTGGCCCTTTGTAACAGCGATTGAGTCAACCAGAGTTCCTTCTCTAAGTATGTCTGCGATTCGTACGTCATTGCCCAACACACTCTTAGCATACTCAAAAGCTTCCTGAACGTTGGGAGCTCCAATCTTGTATTCTGTAATGTCCGGTTTCTTCTTTGACACTCCAGCAAGTCTTGGTTGGGTATGAATTAGCATACGGATCTCATCAAGTGTATCAAGCTGTGCCTCGAACTCCTTCATCTTTGTCTTATGGCTGTACTTTTTAGGCAGAGGCATTGTCCTTCGCAGATCTTCAGAAAGATTGTCAGCCAAGACCTCACCAACGATCTTTAGACCATAGGCTGTAGCCTTGTATCCACGGATGGAGAAGGGCCTGATTGGAGGTGTATCAACAATCGTCACAGGAATGACCCTCTCCTGACCCTTAAACGGACTGTTCGGATTTTGAACAGTCATCACTGCGTGAGACATTCCAGCTTTGAATCCAATGAAACCAAGTAGTCTGGCATCAGAGCCATCATGCTCGGGCCAGTTGTTTATCCTGGGCAAGAATTTCGATGCCCTTCCTCGAGGAAGATAAGCAAGGCTTCCTCTTCTAGGCGCATGTTTCTTTCTATGTGCCATTATGTGTTCACCTGTAGTTTTGCAGCCCAGTCATCTCAATTGCATTGTTCAGTAGTATGGTCTTACAGCTGGGCTATTCGTACTACCGGCGGGGTCAGTTAGGAGTCTGCTTTTTAAGCTTCCGTTCCCTGAAACCTAGACAATCCTAAACATCACGGTTCAGGACTGATGTTCAGTTCCTGATTCGTCGAGGTTTGCTTTACTAATCCCAAGGGATCAGTATGAAGTCTTACATCCTCTCCACAGGCGTTTTGAGTCTCCGGCAAACTGACGGCGACCAAGTTCAGTGCAGCATTGAGGTCTCGATTGATTTTCAGACCACACTGTTCACAATGATATTCTCTCTGATCCAGAGAGAGTTCCATCTTCTTGTGTCCACAATGTGAGCATCTCTTTGATGAAGGATATAGACGAGGAGCAATAATGAGCTGCGATCCATACCAGATGCATTTGTACTCGAGTTTTCGTCTGAACTCGTAGAACCCAACATCTGCTATCGCTCTTGCCAACCTTCGGTTCTTCATCATCCCTGACACTCCAAGGTCTTCGATGACTATCCTGCTGTGGCTCTTGGCAAGATAGGTCGTCAACTTCTGTAAAGCGTCCTGCCGAATGTTGAAGATCTTCAGGTACATCTTAGCCAGTCTTAGCCTTGCCTTCTCGCCGTTCTTGCTCCCCTTTTTCTTTCTCGATAGACTCCTTGACACTTGTTTCAACTTCCTGAGTTTTCTCCCCAGGGCTAGTGGATTTTGAAAAGCGGTCCCATCTGAGAGGGTGGCTAGGACTTTGATTCCAAGGTCCACTCCCACAGCTCCACCAGGAGGTGACTTGGGATCTGGAATCTCCTCTTCTACAGTGATGGACACGTACCACCTACTTGCTCTTCTTCGTACTGTGGCTGAGAGAATCCGTCCTCTACAATATCTTTCTCTCTTCTCCTTGATGCGAATCTCTCCGAGCCGTGGAAGTTGAATTCTCCGTCCCTTGAATCGAATAGTCCCAGTCAGCCTAAAACTATCCCTAACTCCCTTCCTCTTGAATCTCGGAAAGCCTACCTTCCGTCCCGTTTTCATTCCATGATAGAAGTTATGGATGGCTCGATGGAGGTCTCTGAGGGCTTCCTGAGGTGCACACTTTGAACACTGGTACATCCAGGGAAATTGGCTCTTCTTTAGGCTGTTTAGGAGCTTGTGCTGTTTGATGGCGTCAGTGAATCTGTCTGTTCCCTGCAGCTCTTTGAAGAGTCGAATGCGCTGTTCCAATCCCCAGTTGTAAGCGAAACGTGCAACTCCTGCATGTTGGTGAAGGTGCGTCCTCTGCCGATTGTTTGGGTCGAGCTCGTACCTGTAAGCTTTTGTCACCAACATGAGGTTCAGGAGATTGTATTCATTGAAGATTATAAGCTCATACTGAAATCAATCGCAACTAAAGTCTGCTCCATAAACAATTTCAAGGATTGTCTAGGTTTATGGCAGCTGCCGTTAACCCCTCTAACTTATACTCTCAGAATCGGGTCTGTTCAGTTCTGGAAATAATCTCGTCCTGGAGAGGCTTGTCAAGGTTAACGAAATAGTCACTATAGCCTGCAACTCTCACAATGAGGTTGCGATATTTCTCCGGGTTCTTTTGCGCCTCTAGTAAGGTATCCCTCTCAATCACATTGAATTGGATATGATGGCCCCCTAGTTTGAAGTATGCCCTGACCAGATGTGCCAGCTTAGACCTGCCTTCTGCATCAGCCACTATGTCTGGCATCAGTTTCTGATTCAGGAGGGTTCCACCCGTTCTTGAATGGTCGATCTTTGCAACCGAGTTGATAACTGCTGTTGGGCCTTTGGTGTCGGCTCCTTGAGATGGAGAAACACCATCAGAGAGGGGCTTGCCGGATTTACGCCCATTGGGAGTCGCACCGGTGACTTGTCCGAAGTAGATATGGACAGTTGTGGGGAGGAGGTTCACACGATACTCTCCACCCTTTGTATTGGGGCGGCCATCTAGTATATCGAAATATCCATTGAAGACTGACTGTGCAATACCATCAGCATAATCATCATCATTCCCATA
>JAHQWZ010000241.1 GCA_029856425.1 Candidatus Thorarchaeota archaeon | reverse complement strand
TCAAGTAACATGACGATATCGTACACACCCGTTGTAACCGCGATACGAGTGGCCTCTTCAATAGCACCCAGTTGCTTTACTACCTCATCCGTGCGACCGAGTTCTAACTCCATTAGAATATATGCTTGAATTTTCTTTATCATTTTCATTATCCACCGTTTCTCATAATCTATCTATAATCCTTCAAAACAATCATTGTTTCAACCGATTCAACTCCAGGAATGGTCTGTATTCTATTCAAAATCCCCGTACGTGTCTTACTTAGACTTCTGCTCTTTATACTCAACAAGTAATCATACTTCCCCGCTAGAGCTGACGCTTTCTCAACACCTTTGATATCAAAGAGGGCAGGAAGAATGTCCTTAGTTTGCGGCTTAACCTTAATTATTACCAAAGAGCGCACATCAGCTGCCTGCAATGATAATATACCAATAATGACAAGTCCGATTCCAAAGATCTTGAGAGTCCAGAGAAAGATATCTGCGGTGATGCTTCCAAATGCACCTGGGAGGACAATGTTACCTAAAAGCGTCACAGGAATTCCAAGCACTACTGAAACAGCTGAAAGCGAATTCACTACTGACATTGACCCGCGACCCAATGCTCTGACATACATAACCAGCGAAAGAAATGTTGCTACTGATGAGCCAACCATTAGCCACACTAGAGCTGAAAATGTAGCTGCAATTGTGGTCCATGTTGCTGGACCCATCAATGGTATGGAGATAGCACTAAATGATAGATTGAGAAACAGAAGTGACCATAATCGCATGTTTAGTGAGTCCACGCGAAGTCCGGGCTCAATTTCATATCTCTTGGTCTTTCGCTGATAATACGTGAAGAAGGCGGAGGATATATTCATTGGGAGGAGCACAATGAGTAGAGTGGGCACATCAAATCCTCCAGGCATAACTCCAATCAGCAAGACTCCGATAAGCACAGAGATAATGCTCTGAACCTCGATAATTGTAGGAGTGTCTTTCTCAGCTAATAAATCACCGAGCAAGAGATAAACGATAACAAGCTGGCCGTATGGTAAGACAACTGATGCATCTGCAATACTTGCAAGATAATAATAGAAGAATGTCGATACCCCCGCAAGACTACCGGCAATAAGCAGATAGATGCTGGGACGTTTTGGTAAAACTCGGACTCGTCCAAAATCAGGGTCAAGATTATAGCCTAGTGCCCTCCGCGGGCTCCGCTTGCCACGAGGAATGCTTAGCACCAAGAGGAGAGAAATTGTCACCAAGAGGCTCATCCACTGAGACATGAAACCAAATGCCAAGGGGTCGGCAATTATCAGATTAAGAGCAACTATATCAAATGCTACGGAAAATGTTCTCATGACGCCAGAGCCTATTGCCAGAAAATAGAACACTGTCACAATAGAACGGCGTCCTACAGGTCGCTGACTAACACTACTCATGTAGATCCCTCAGACTGGTTATGATGGATGCATTGAGAGAAGGATGAACTCGTTGTTTATTCCTCTTTCTCTGGATCCACTTCAGATTCTGCCACGGAAACCACGCCAGGTGCCGCTTCAGGTTCCAGACTTGGTTTCTTTTTGGGTTCAGGAACAGCTGGGGGAGGTTCATCTTCAGTGACTTTTGGCGATGTTGATACTTCTTCCTCTATCTCTTCAAGAGCGTCTGCGGGATCTTCCTCAAGCAAAGCTGCCTCCTCCTCAGGAGCAGCAACCTCCTTTTCCTCCGTTTGCTTTCGTCGACCACCACGTTTGCGGGAGCCTCTTTTATCATCCGTCACACTTCGTTGGGCCAAGATGAACTCATCAAATGTGAGCCGTCCCCCGGATTGCATCTTCTCAACTGCTGCATCAACCCGCTCCTGCTCATGAACCCTCTTGGTTTCCTTGCGTTCGGTCTCTGCTGTATCCCGCCGCTCCGACTCGAACTTCCTAATCTTGCCATAAATTTCGTCAATCTCTGTGCGGACATCCTTGAGCTTGGCTTCGCCATCCTTAACTTTCTTAAGCCATTCAACAAAATTCTGATGTGCAGTGTCTGCTGAGCGTTTGAACTCCTCCAACTGTGGTCGTATTCTGACAACTTCTTGATGGTGTATCTGAGACTGTTCAGAAAGCTTCAGCACTTTCTGATGAACCTCTGAGGCTTCTTCCTTTAGCCTTCGAGCTAGCCGTCGTTGTTCATGAATTCTGTCCTGTTTCTCTTTCTCTTGTCCAATCTTGACCAACTTGGCTTCAATCTTGGCAATTTCCTCTACAATGGAGCGCTCTTCATCCATGGAAAGCTGCTCTGTCTGCTGACGCCATTCCAGCTCTTCAACTCTTCTCATCATTCGTCGTTGGTCAGTTGATGGACTCCCAATAATATTGCTTCTGAGTTCCCGAATCTCATCATAAACTGACTTCAGTTGTGCATGGATTGCGGACCGTCTATCTTTTGCTTCAGAGATATCCTTGTTTATTCGGTCACGTTCCTCGCGCTCTGCCTTAACAGATTCAATTAGACTCCTGACTTCTTTGTTATGTTCATCACGGACAGTCTTGTACTGTCGCATCTGATCTCGGTCTCGTCTCAGGATTTCCAGATCTTCCCGTGCTTGTACTTTGAGTTCCCTTAATCGTGCTCGAAGGAACTCAATGTCCTCTGGCTTCGCATCGGCTGCTTCTGTCAAATCTTCTAGCCTCAGAATTTCGTTTTGCAATCCCTGTTAGACAGGGCGGATTCCGTACCCCTAAAACACGCTTTGGCGCATAGAGGTGGCTCTATTTTTTGGGGCTCAAAGGACTCTCTTAAATACTTTGGGTTGAGTCAATAGTCAGTCTGCATTCTAGATCCTTGATATAGCATCTGCGACTTTTTCAGCTATATTGAGTCCCGTGACTCTTTGAAGACCAGTCCAACCAGGCGTCGCATTTACTTCCAACACCCACATGTCGCCACTCCGATCAGGTATGATATCAACTCCTACTAATCTGCCTTTAACTGCTTCAGCAGAATTAATTGCGAGTTCGGTTACGTCTATGTCATTTAGACGCGGAGTTCCACCAGAATGAATATTGGTGACTAAGCCGCCATGGCTCACCCTTTGCATGGTAGCTATAACCTCTCCGTCTAGGACAAAAGCACGTATGTCAAATCCTGGTCCACGGATATACTCTTGAAGAATGAAAGCACCTTTCCCAAACATCTGACTATGAAACTTGAGATAATCATAGATGTGCTCTAGATCGAAGTCCCTATCTATAAGTTGGACTCCGAGTCCGCCAAAGCCAGTTATCGGTTTTAGAACACATGGGAAATTGTCATTCACGAATCTTGCAGCGTCCTCCATAGATTCGGTGATAAGAGTTCGAGGAACTGGTAGCTTCGCAGAAACTAGCTTCCTCATCGTTTCAGCTTTATTTCGCATGAGTAGGATTGATGAAACACTGTTTACTATTATGACTCCCAGCTCCGCAAGAGCAGAGAGGAGGCCTACTCGATTGAAGAACGCTCCAATATCATTTGCACCAAGATCGAGGACAAGAAGTAAATCAAGATCTGTAAGGTCAGTACCCTCTGAAACAATGTGATGTTCATCTGAAGAGCCTATGCGAACAACCTTCCAAGGAATAACGCGTAAGGAACTCACACCAAGGCTCTGCAGAGCGAATTCAAGCCCTTGTACTCTTGATGACCAAGGGTCAGAAGAGAAAAGGCCGATTTGAGAGAGTCGGTCTGTCATTACGTTGACCTGCTCGGACATTATCTTTGTAGCTTATATCCATAGCGAGGGGCTTTTAACTCCTCAAATATTGTGTATAATGACGATAGATGCCATTGTTTACTG
>JAHQWZ010000240.1 GCA_029856425.1 Candidatus Thorarchaeota archaeon | reverse complement strand
ACATACGACTCCTCGATACCTAGAACTCCACAGCGTCTATTGTCTTGAGAACATTATCTTCCCACCCAGGAGGATAACTCAACGCTATCTGGTCATACTCGGTGGTTCTCCGTTCAACATGCTCGAGAATACCTGAAACTATTACCTCTTCATCTCTGAAGGCCATCATTCTGAACTGTTCAATAAAGTTGAGGACCCTTGTGGGTGAAGCACTCGTATCACCCTCAAGTACCTCAAGTGTTTCAATCCCATACTCGCTTGGCATGTAGTAGCTATCATCGTGGTTGGTTATGCGTGCCCTGATAGTTATACGGTCACCAGGGGTCATCTTTGCATCTTCAGCGAGATTGTCAATCTCATCGAATCTGCGGATTGGTTCAAACTCGACTTTGAGAAACGGTTCACGTGCTCCTGGTAGAATCCCATAGATTCCCTTTCGGCGATGGTGTGCAATAATTTCTTCCCGGGTTATCGCAGTGAATGGAGACGGTTTCTCCAGAAACTGTTGTACCTCAACGATGAACTCGTTGGCCAGATATCCGTCGGAATCGGCATACCACTCAAGCAGATATGGACGAAGCTTCTCAAAGGTCTTCTTTCCGTATACTGTAATGTCTAGATCTGAGAACTGAGGGTGGTATATCCCAGCCAAAAGGCTTCCAAATATCCCTAGGTCGGTCTTCTTGATGGAGGTGTGCTCAAGAATATAATCAATGAGTTCAATTAAGAACCCTGCAAGGAGGTCGTCAGGCGGTGATACAAGCACCTCTCTAAGACGTTCGTCGGTTCTGAGCTCCTTTCTGATGTCAGAATGTCTTACCCCAACAAGGGTTGTATCAAGTGGGGGGTATGGAACCATGAACTCAGGATACTTTTCTGTGACAAACTCTATGCCCTCAGAACCGTAGAACTTACAATACCCTTTCCTTCTTATACGTTGGTCGAGGAGAGTTTCTGAATTGAATATTGATATGGGGACATACTCAGGGTCGCAGATGTACCCAGAAGAAGGATGCCAGTAACCATAGACCCGGAAGAAAATTCCAGGCTCGGTGAGAATCAAATCACGGTCTCGAAGTGTGCGTCCTTGTCCGGGCAATATTACTACCCCTGATGAGCTGAAGTCCGGTCTATGCCTGATGATAATCCTTCCCCTTGACAGCCAGACTCATTAGGAACGATTGTTTAATGATATCTGTGTCGTTCGATAGATATTTCGTGCGAACAAACGTGAGTGATGGAGAGCAGGCCAGACAAGCCCTTATTGATGCAAAACTCCTTGATATCGAGTGCAAGATTGCAAAAGACGCTGATTGGCTTTATTTTCCATTGACCGAGAAGAAGACGAAGAAGGGTCTCGGGAAGATTCTTGGAAAGATTGAATATGAGATAGGGGTGCGCGGTTTCACGCCAGTCTATATGGGTCCCAAGACCCTCTCAGAGGCACTTGTTGGTCTAATCCCGCCAAATCTACTGGATTTGCTTCCACGCGCGTATGATTTGATTGGGGATATAGCGGTAATTGAAATTCCTGATGAGCTCACAGACTACGGCAGCCAAATAGGTGCTGCGCTCAAGACAGTTCATAAGAATTTCAACACAGTGCTTGGCAAGAGGGGCGCAATATCTGGAACGACACGCGTCCGTCAGTATGAAATACTTGCAGGCCAGAAAAAGACAAAGACCATTCATACTGAGTATAATCTTAGAATTGCGGTAGATGTCGCCAAGGCCTACTTCAGCCCAAGGTTGCTTGAGGAGCACAATAGAATCGCTGATTTGGTTTCGGATGGCGAGTTAGTCATTGACATGTTCACTGGAGTTGGACCCTTTGCACTGCATATTGCCAGACGACACAGAGTCAAGGTCTACGCAGTGGACATAAACCCAGATGCTATCGATTTGCTTCAAGAGAGCCTGGAACTCAACCGCTTCGCTGGAGAGATTATACCAATACTTGGAGATGCTCATGACTATATTCAGAGTGGATTTGATGGTGATGTTGATCGAGTGATCATGAACCACCCCGCTGGAGCATTCGAGTTTGTAGTTGACGCCTGCAAGGCTCTAAAGCCGGAAGGGGTAATGCACTACTACGACTTCATTGGAGGCGATAATCCCGAGAGCAGTCTGACAGAGAAAATCACTGGACTTGTCAGCGATGGCGGTAGAGAGGTCGCTCGGATTGAAACAATTCGTAGAGTACGTGATAGCGCTCCCTATGAGTACCAGATGGTTGCAGATGTAGTTATTCAGTGATAAAGAGCAGCTCGCACTCTATTAAAACACCAGAATCTTTCAAGGTATCAACAAAAGAGCGGTTCAAATCGGAGGCTGCTTTGTCAGCACTGACCATAAGTGTCCTTTCACAGACAAATGAGCTCTTTCTTGCCACCATGCTGACTTTATCTGAATACCTGAGTCCTGGGTGTCCCTTTCCTGTTATTATCTCTGTGAGATTTGCTGCTTTCAGTCTTAGAATAATCTCCGTCTTTTCTGATCTCACAAGCGTCTTAATCTCAGGGGGTATCTCACTCAAAGCCCGATCTGATTGAACCCCTATAATGCATGTACCTTCCCGAGTAAGGTGGGCTTCAGTAGTAATCTCAACTGTGGTCCTGTGTTTCGCGATCACATTTTCGTGTCCACGGGCCTGGAACCTCACTCTTCGCATGCCAAGGCTATAGCGGTCAACGCTTTTATCATTGCATGTTCATTTGTGTAATGGTAATGATGCGGGACAGTTCACTTGAAAAGGAAAAGGAAAGCCTGGCTCAGAGTCTGCAACGCAGGGGCTATCTCAGCACAGATGTGGTGAAACGCGCATTCAGAACCGTCCCTCGTGAGGAGTTTGTCTTGCCAGAGTCCAGAAATCATGCCTATCGCGACTCACCTCTCTCAATAGGACTCGGGCAGACAATCTCAGCTCCGCATATGTGTGTAATCATGTGTGAAGGTTTGAAATTGGCTGAGGGCCATCGAGTCTTAGAAGTAGGCGCTGGCTCAGGATATCATGCAGCTCTCTGTGCCGAAATAGTAGCACCACAGGGCTCTCCCAATCCTGGTCACGTCTATACGATTGAGATTGTTAAGGGTCTCATTGATTTTGCCCGGGGCAATCTTGAGCGTGCGGGATATGCTGAAAGAGTGACTCTGATTCAGGGAGATGGCGGGAAAGGTCTCCCCGATGAGGCTCCATTTGACAGAATACTTGTAGCGGCAGCGGCCCCAAGTGTTCCGCCTCCCTTGGTAAATCAGCTGCGACCAGGAGGAGTCATGCTAATCCCCGTCGGGTCCCGTGGATTCTATCAAGAACTGATGATGGTCGAGAAAGATGAAGAATCTAAAGTGACCAAGAAAAGATGGGGCGGAGTGGCTTTTGTGCCCCTCACGGGAGAGTTCGGTTATTAGTACTAAAATCTATGCAGTGGGACAATAGTAAGAGTCACAAGATCATTGTCCTTAAGCTTGAGTTTGGCCCTCAGGTTGACTTCGGAGATTACTTCCAAGATTTCTTGTCCATGATGAGTTCTCTGTGCAATGACGACAGCGCCATCCACTTTCTGATTCACCAGTACACGGTAGCAGACCACATCTCCAAAAGTTCGCCCTTCATATGTAAATCCTGGAACAATAAGGGGCGGCGTTTGTTTCATTCTATTGATGGCACTTCTTGACTCATCATCCACTATCTTGACATTGAGAGTGCCTGAGAACGGTTCGAATCCAAGCAAATCCAGAAATCTTGGTGAATAGGCATCAACATAGTACGCCCCTTCTCCAAGGCCATGTACAATTCGCCCCGCAATAACTATCTCCTCTTCACGTGGAACAAGAGCGAGTTCGAGGCCGGT
>JAHQWZ010000239.1 GCA_029856425.1 Candidatus Thorarchaeota archaeon | reverse complement strand
CGTTTCTGATCCTCGTGTCAAATCAGAGTGACAAACCTTGACTGAAGGAGAATTGGGGCCAATAGCAAAGGCTCTGATGGCTCAGTACGCCTCAGTATGGAAGATGCTTGAGGATGCCATCAACAAGGCTCCTGATGAGAGATGGCACGATGGCGTAGGTCAGTGGTATTTCTCACAGACGGCATACCATATCATCGAAACCGCGCAATTCTATTTGGGCAGTGACCCTGACATCATGAAATGGGGAGCACGTGCTGGTATCAATCGGGATGAAGTCACTAATATTGAGAAAGTCATACTGCCAAAACTGACAAAGGAGCTGGTCAAGACCTATTTGAATGAGATCGGGCAAAAGTGGGCTGATACTTTGAAATCTGTTTCTGATTCCGAGATTCTAAAGACAGACGATTTCCACTGGATTAGCTCAATACTTGAGAAACTCATATACCTCTTGAGGCACACAAACTATCACGTTGGCGAACTCAACAGGGCACTCAGAGAATGGGATCTATCGCCTGCTAGATGGGGGTAAATGCACCAAGAGCCACCATTGTGGCATCACCCTCACTGCCTCTTGAGTCTTCTAGCGCTAAGACGTCCTCCAAGGAGGAAAAGCACCACGGAAATCTCTATTCCGACCACTAATCCCAGCGCGAAGTCCGGGAGCCTGTACAGCATCATCTCATCATTAGAAACTCTCGGGTCATTCGGATCGAATCCGTTATTGACCTCCCACGCATCAGAGATAGAATCATTGTCACTGTCGGCCAAAATTGGCGACGCTCCAGTCAAATACTCCTCGAAGTTCAAAAGACCATCATCGTCTAAGTCTCCATATGCATCATTAATCAATGGGTTCAGACCATATTGGATCTCCCAGGGGTCTGGCATAAGGTCCTCATCTGTATCTGAGCTGATGGGCGATGTCCCATGAATATACTCATTGATGTTTGTCATAGTGTCTCCATCAGGGTCCTCATGAGAATCTACGACAAGTGGGTCGAGGCCATAGTCTACCTCCCACCCATCTGGCATCAGATCATCATCAGAATCCCAATCGAAAGCCAGTGTACCAAGCTGGAACTCTAAGATATTAGGCAGCCAGTCATCGTCTAGGTCCTCCATGCTGTCATCACGAACAGGGTCAAGATGGTTATCAACCTCCCACTTGTCTGGCATGGTATCAGAATCGGAATCAGGACTCCTTGGAGAGCATCCGTTCAGGTACTCATCCAGATTTGATAACCCATCGGAATCGGCATCGCCACCAGCGTCGTCAACCAGTGGATTTAGATTGTATTGGTACTCCCACCCGTCAGGCATGGAATCAGAATCGCTATCGGAATTGTGGGGGTTGGTGCCTATGGCGATTTCGAAGCAATCGGGGAGTGAGTCTCGGTCCGAATCTGAGAGGTCCATGAGTTTGAACACAAAGCCATCTTCATTGCCATTATGAGTCGCATCTGAGGCATTCACCAACGGGAAATCTGAGGAGAAGGTCCATCCAGATGCATAGATGTATCCATTGTTGTCTACACAGATGCCACCAGGGCCATCAGACTGACTCCCACCAAAGAACGTTGAGAAGAGCGGCTCTCCGTAGGAACCGAACTTCATTACAAACACATCATAGACGCCATTAAAGGTATCATCGTATGCGTTGAAGACTGGAAAGTTCGTTGATGGCGTACCCCCTATGACAAAGACCTCGTCCCACGAGTTAACAGTCACATCCCATGCAATATCATAATCCAACCCACCTATGTAGGTTGAGAAGCCCAGGGAATCACCAGTCGGACTAAGCTTGGTCAAGAAGCCATCATAGCTGCCCATCCTGTGCCGATATGGATACCGTGTTGGATAGTCACCAGAATACGTTTCGCCGACAATCCATGCATGCCCCTCTGAGTTTGCTGCTATCGAAAATGCTCCATCAAGACTAGAGCCACCCAGGTACGTCGAATATTCTAGGCTCGCTCCATCTGAGCTTATCTTGAAGGCCACTGCATCCCAATCACCACTAAGTGTGTCATTATATCCGTTCACTGTTGGAAAATCTGTAGACCGACTCGCACCACAAACATAGGCATTGCCAAGAGCGTCCATATCCACACCATAAGCATCATCCCATCCTGAACCTCCCATTAACGTTGAGTAGACTATAGAACCAGTCGAGTCCAACTTAGTAACAAAGCAGTCATCTAATCCATTGTGGCTACTATCAATTGCATTTATTCTGGGGAAATCAGAGGATTCGGTAATTCCCACAACACAGACAACTCCGTCGCTTGACACAGTTAGGTCCTGCACATAGTCCACGAGAGAGCCGCCAAGAAACGTGGAATACTCCAGATTATTGCCAGCTGCATTGAGTTTACACACAAAGCCGTCTGTCTGTTCGAGGGTGCCATCAAGAGCGTTCACGGTTGGGAAATTTACTGATGATGTTGAACCAGCAAGATAGACACAACCCGTGGAGTCTACTCCTATACCACTAGCGCAATCATCACTAGACCCTCCGATAAAAGTCGAATAGACAACACCACCAGTAGAGTTAATCTTCACAACAAAGCAATCGCTGGATCCGCAGTTCCATGAGTCATCATAGCCTCCAGTTGCGGGGAAATCACTGGAGAAGGTCATACCTCCGACATAGATGTTGCCAGCGGCATCTATCGCAAGATGATAGGATCTGTCTTCATCAGACCCTCCAATGAATGTCGAATAAGCCAGAACATCGATTGAGGAAGTGCTACTCAGGTTTCTTAGGTCCCTATCAACTAGAACTCTGCAATCTTCATTAGATATCGACGATGAAGAAGCTGCTCCCACTCCTATGATCAAGCAGGAAAGGAGAATTGCGGCAACCATCCGGAACTTCATGCCTCGTCCACCACGACTGAACTCCAAAGCCTGTGTGTTCTTTCTCAGCTGAGCATATATGTTCTGCTCCCTATAATGAAGACCTGCCTCTGCGGCCTCTGATCCTTCTACCCATGCCATGGTCCTTTTATTCATTCATCAAGGTGAATCGGTGAGTTGAGCCATTCTAGACCATCGCCAAGAAGGCACAAATAGCAGCATCTCCTTATGTTTGAAGGGCGGGGGTTATTCTGGGAGAAGAACTGTTGGCTGTCCGGCGGAATGTGAGAGTTTTGTCAGCTGGCAACACCATTGTGACATCAGCTAACTCAATGTGGATCATGTTCATGCCCTACTTCTTTGCTGATGTGGGATTCGATACGTTTCAGATAGGCCTATTCTTCACAATCTTTGCTGTTGTTCGTGCACTCGCTTCATTAGCTGGAGGCAACGTATCTGATAAAAAAGGAAGAAAGCCCATCATCAGTCTAGGGTTTGCAATCTACGCAAGTGGCCCTCTTATTATTCTCAGTTCATTATGGTATGCCGCATCTTCGTCCTTCCTGATGGGGGTGATTGCAATAGTGGGGTATGCATGGATGATGTTTGGAAGTGGCTTTGCTCGACCTGCCTCATCTATGTTGCTAATCGAGAGTAGTCCGGAGAAGAGGCGTGGTTTGTCATATATGCTAGCTACTAGAGTCCTGCCGTCAATTCCTCCAGCAATTTTAATTCTGGTTGGAACTGTACTTTATGCAAACAACCAGTTCTGGTTTGGCCTTGTGCTGGGCTTCATGGGGCTCTTCATCGTTCTACTCTTGTATACCATCACTCTGAGGGAAACATTTGCGGGGACAGAACAGGACCAATCTCCACCTTCTGCGAGTGGCAGAGGTCTATCATATGACTGGTTCCTCATCCTTCTCGTGTTTGCATTCGCACTTGATGGGATCTCAAGCAGTGGCCTATCTTGGTATGTGCCCTTGTTTCTTGG
>JAHQWZ010000238.1 GCA_029856425.1 Candidatus Thorarchaeota archaeon | reverse complement strand
CATATTCGTCTGCAAGCTCGTTATCGTTGCCATATTTGGGCCCTTTGTTTTGGAGCAAATGTCTGAGAGTATCGTTTCTCTCAAGGCCTGCTCTAAGACCATTCACTAGCTCCCCTAGTGTGATTCTCTTCTCTCTAAACACAAGTTGGTCAATTGCGGCGAGAGAATCGGCAACTGTGGCCATTCCAACTCCCTGAACTCCAGTGAAGTTATATTTTGCAGAACCTTTTGTGATGTCTGCTCCTTTCTCAAAGCAACCCTCTACACACAAGGAGAGCAATGGAGTTGGTTTGCAGTCTATGTTCCCTTTTTCAAACGAGTTTGACCCTTCAACCATTTGTCCAACAAGAAATGAAACCTGTTTCCTGAAAGCCTCGACTACTTCATCCATGGATTTGAATAATTTCGCATCACCAGTTTCCGTTCCAAGTTTTTGGCCTAGATGTACTGCCTCGCCATTATTCAGAGCAAGTTCAAGACATAGGGCGATATTGAAAAGTGCTGCATCCGAAGAGGTGAAGCTGTTGCCAAATGGAGCAAGTTCAACGCAGCCAATTGTGCAGTAATTTCTGGCGTCTTCCTTTGAAACACCTTTCCTTTCCATTGATTTGAGAATGACATCATCATTGAAAAGAGCAATATTGTTCACTCCACACTCTATTGTAGAGATAACCTCGTCCAGTAAATCCCTTGGAGTTCCGCTATGAATTCGAACATGAACATTGGGAAGAGGCAAAGCTACATTCTTCGTTGCCTTCAATATTAGATAGGTAAGCTCATTTGTCGAGTCAGAACCATCGAGCCCCTGACCACCAATGGTGGCTGCTTGTGTTGTTAGGAGTCCCTCAAAATACAAAGCGACTAGTTCATCGAATAGAGGAACAAGCTCGTTTAATTTAATCCACAAACTCTCAACAAGGTCCTTCGCGCTCTCTTCATCTATAATCCCATTATCCAAATCCCTCCTAAAGAAGGGGTAGAGATACTGATCGATACGTCCAAGAGAGATTGCCTGCCCATCATAGGTTTCTAGACTAAGCGCCAAGTGTGTGAAACGAATAAACTGAATAGCCTCATAGAAGGTGCGTGGTGGCTTTGCAGGTACACGACGGCAAACCTCAGCTATCTTCTCCAACTCTAGCTTCTTCTCGGGATTAGCCTCATCTAGAGCCAGCTCCTGAGCAAGTGATGCGTACCTATTCGCAAACTCAATGACTGCTTCCGCCACGATTTGCGAAGCAATATAGAATTCAGTCTGTTCATCTGACGCGACTTTCAGTCTCTCTTGTGCATCAGAAGCAATTTCCTCAAACCCTTTTGAGAAGAGAAGAGGATAGTTTATACTCACATGACCATAGCCAGCCAGTTCAGTAAGTACAAATGCCGCTCCTGCGTAGAGTGTGTCAATGACATGCGACGGAGTGGTCTTCTCAATATGAAAGAGCAACGAATTTTCGGCCCAATAGGGAGCAATATCATCAAGTAGTATGCGTATGGCATCATCAGAGATCGAGTAAGATTTCGGTTCCCGGGTTCTCAAATCCTCTAATTCTGGAATCACCCTAGTCCCATGAGCCTCAGGATAGATTGCGGCACCAGGCACATTCTCTACAATCTTGCCAACTACAAGCTCATCCTGTAGAATCTCTATTGGCATTTTTCTCAAAACGTGAGCAAGCGCCTTTGCTTGCCGAACTACAGCAGGTTCATTTTCAGTTTGCTTCATAGATTCAGTGAAAAGACTGGTTCTTACAATCGACACACTGGGGACTGCTTCAACCATTTTATTCCGTAGTGCCTGTAGCCTGCTGTCCATCAGGAAGTCCTCCAAATCTGTAAGAATGGGCTGCGAAATATAAAGACACTGCAATCAAAATATCCCAAGATTCAGGCATCGACTCCGGCCAGTATTGAGTAGGAACAAGAGGCTATTCTCTTCCAACAAGCTTGACTACTACTTGATTCTCTTCCCCCCCACTCAGTTCATAGAGAAACCCATCTGCATGAAAATGCTTCACTTCATCTTTGCCAAGATCTCCAACAATCAAACGTCCCTCTTCGGTATTGAGAAACTCTGACCAGAATGTCAGACGCTCTTCCTCCTCTTTAGCTAAGTTATCACCATACTTGGTCATCCAGAAGGCCTCACAGGTAGTCAGAATATCTTAGGGAAGATACGGCCAGTCCTCTTCATATATTCTTCATATTCTTCGCCAAAGTTCTGAATGAGGTTTTCCTCTTCCTTGAGCATTCTCTTGTAGGTGAAAGGCATGCCCACTAATAGATAAGCTAGAATCAATAGATTTGCAGATACAAGTACCATTCCAAAGTTGAATAGAGTGTGTGAGCTGTAAATGGGGTGACGAATTCTGGCATACGGACCTTTTGTTACCAGCATGCTAGCTTCTTGTGTTTGAATCGTTGCAGAGAATGCGTTTCCCAAGGTCTTGTTCGCCCAGTAGATATAGGGAAAACTCAAAATGCCCAATATTACGCCAAGCACTCGTATCTCAGGAAGTAGTGGAAAATAGGACCAGGAGATGAGAGGGAAATCAATCAAGTACAGGAACGTCACGAAGAAGAAGCTGTAGAACAGCACAAGAAGAAAGATTCCTCCTGCGAGACCATCTTCTCTTATTGACTCGAATCTTTCACTCCTTGACTGCTTGGCCCAGGGGGACTCGCGACCGTAGTAGATTCGAATTCCTCCGAAGATGATCCAAGATAGCAGAAAGATGATTCTCATTACTAAGTCAAACGTCAAGGAGCTCACCCCAAACCGATATAAAAATAACCCGAAGATATAAAAACTTACTCACAGTCATTTATTTTGACTATTAGTTCGTATTGGAGGACAAGATTGAATGCCCAAAGTGATGCCGGGATATAAGGCGCATGCGAGACAGAGAATCGTCCGTGAAGCAGAAAGGATATTCTCCCAGAAAGGCTATCATCGATCAACGATGACTGAGATAGCACGATCAATGGGTGTCAGCAAGGCATCACTATACCAATATTTCGGAAATAAAGAAGACCTTCTGATAGCCGTCTTAGAGAGAATGACCGAGGATAGACAAATCAGGATGTATGGTTTTCTTGATGATCATGACGTGAGGAGTATAGCATCAGGCGAGTTCTTTGGGGAGTTCCTCAGGAGTGCTAAGGCATCAGGGATGCTGGGCTTTGATCTCATATATGAGATGTCACGGAATGACAGTCTAAGAGGAATGGTCTGCTCAGAATACGAACAGGGTCTTGACAAAATTGTATCTTTCTTGACAAAGCTAAAGAAACGTGGCATATTGCGAAAAGATGTGGATTCAAGAGCGATAGCTACAGGAATTATAGGTCTACGTGATGGCCTTCTCAGTATGTCTACTCTTGGTCTGGATGAGAAGCTGTTGAAGAGGGTCTGGCAGAACTGGATGATCATGGTACTTCAGAGTATTATGGCTTAGTGATGAAAACCCTTAGTAATAGGTTACGCACGAGCGACCACCTGAGAGCAATGAATCTTCCAATGATAATCGTGCATGGCGGAGCTGGCAACTGGAATGATGAAAGGATTCCAATTGGCATGGAGTACGTTGAGAAAGCTGCGAGAGTAGGTTTTGCTGTTTTTGAAAGAGGAGGATTAGCACTTGACGCAGCTGAAACATGTACTGTATTCATGGAGAGCTGCGGTGAGCTAAATGCTGGGCTTGGAGCGAAACCAAACCTTGATGGCGTGCGCGAGCTAGATGCAATGATTGTTGATGGAAGTAGTCTGACCTTCGGATCAGTTGCAGCAGTGTGTGATGTCCAGAATCCAGTATCATTGGCTCGATACATAATGGAGAAGACAGACTACGCATTCTTC